>NZ_JASCPO010000226.1:0-9492 GCF_029960145.1 Pseudomonas sp. PS01299
TCCTCGGGCTTATGATCTGACGCCTTCGCGAGCAAGCCCGCTCCCACATTGGATCTGTGATCGACACAAATCCAATGTGGGAGCGGGCTTGCTCGCGAAGAGGCCATCAGCCGCGCCCGAACCCTCCAGCAAAAATCGGTAGTCATCCGCGCCAAAGCGCATTAGCTTTGACGTCTTGTCACGAGCATGAGTCGAGGTGTGCGATGGAGCTTCAAACATGGCTGGCATTCTTTGCCGCCTGCTGGGTGATCAGTCTGTCCCCGGGCGCGGGCGCCATTGCGTCGATGTCCAGCGGTCTGCAATACGGTTTCTGGCGCGGTTACTGGAACGCCCTCGGCCTGCAGATCGGCCTGGCGGTGCAGATCGCGATTGTCGGCGCCGGTGTCGGCGCGATCCTCACCGCATCGGCCACCGCATTCCACGCGATCAAATGGTTCGGTGTGGCGTATCTGGTCTATCTGGCGATCAAGCAGTGGCGTGCGCTGCCGATGGACATGAGCGATGACGCGGCGGTACGGCCGATCGGCAAGCCGCTGGCGCTGGTGTTCCGTGGGTTTCTGGTGAACATCAGTAACCCCAAGGCGCTGGTGTTCATGCTCGCGGTGTTGCCGCAGTTCATCAATCCCCACGCACCGCTGCTGATTCAGTATGTGGTGATCGGTGCGACCATGATCTGCGTGGATCTGATTGTCATGGCCGGTTACACCGGGCTGGCGTCCAAGGTGCTGCGCCTGTTGCGTACACCGCAGCAGCAGAAACGCATGAACCGCACCTTTGCCGGGCTGTTCATCGGTGCGGCGGCGTTCATGGCGACGTTGCGTAAAGCGGCGGTGTAAAACCCGCAGGCAGAAAAAAGGCGACCTCTTGAGGTCGCCTTTTTATTCCTACGGATTTCTCCAGTGAACTCCGCTGTAGCGAGGGGATTCATCCCCGATGGGGCGCGAAGCGGCCCCGCTCTTGACCTGACAAGAAGGGGCCTGCTGCGCAGTCCATCGGGGATGAATCCCCTCACCACAGAGTTATTCACTCAGCCGGTCAGTGCAAAATCACCGGCGCGGTATCACGCGGCAGATTGTTGCGCTGCTGCGCCTCACGCGGCTGCTCGTAACCGCCGCCACCGAGCTGCATGCTCAGTTGCCCGGCCACGTCCTCACCCAGCGCTTTCGACACTTCACGTACCACGCGAGGGCGATTCAGCGAGATCTTGATGTCGCGGCCGTTCACCAGTTTGGTGTCCTGCGCTTCGCCCATTGCCGTGAAGGCCGAGGTGATCTCGTAGGTCTTGGTGTTGATCAGGCTGAAATCCGCCACCAGCGTCAGGCCCAGCACCGCCGAATAACTGTCGGTGTGCGCCAGCTCGTTCATGTCCTGGGTGAAGTCGATGTCCGACACGGTGCCGAACAGCACGTAGTCGGCACCCTTGAAGTTGCCGGCCTTGATGCGCTTGATCACGTCGTAGACGTCACCCTTGGACGACGCGGTGTACGGCGTGCCCTGCACCAGCTGGAACATGCCGGTGCGGAGGATCTCGCCCTTGATGTCGCCGGTGAATTTACGCAGCTCACCTTGTTCGATGTAGCTGGTGGTCGCTTCCAGCTCGTTGTAGTTCGACGAACCACTGGAGCTGTAGTAACCCTCGCGGTAATTGTTCTGCGCCGAAACGATGTGGATGTACTGCTCCACCCGTTCCTGATACGCCAGATCCGTTACCGCGACTTTCGGGGCCGCTTGCACGCTGAAGGCGCAAGCCAGGGCCATCATGCCAATCCATGCGCGCATCAATTAACGCTCCGTGGTTTTGCGGATCTCTTTTTCGTCCATCCACTCGGCCAGACCGCTTTCGACGTCGATCAGTTGCAGGCTGAATTTGTAGAAGACGTCCTTGTAGTCGCTGCTGCGCTTGACGATCGAGCTGATCGAGCCTTCCAGACGGTATTTGGCGGCGATCATGTTGCCGGTCTTGGCCACGGTGCTCTTCTTGTACAGGCCGCTCTGGTTCTGCAGCTTGAGCTGGTCGACCTGGCTCTGCATCGCGGTGTTGTCGCTGGCGAAGCGGGCGGTGCCGGACTTCATCAGCTGAGTCTTGATGCTGGTGGTGATTTCGCGGGTATCGATGTACTCGCTGGTCTTGTTCTTCACGTCGTAAACCTGCACCACCGGGCGGCCCTGCAGAATGCCGGACTGGGCCAGCGAGCGGGTCATCGATTCGGCGATCATTTGCAGGTCGGTCGAGCCGAATTCGTTGGTCACGGTTTCAACCGCTTTGGTGTCGCCGTAGCTGATGTTCTTGCTGCCCAGGGTCGGCGAGGTGTTGGCGCAACCGGAAGCCAGCAGGGCGAGGACAGCGATCAGGGAAAAGCGTGCAAACATGGGAATGCTCTCTAAAACAGGAATAGGGTGGCGGACTTAAGGCGTCTTGAGTTCCAGGCGGAAATCCACGGCTTTCGGGGTCGGGGCGATGCCCTGGATGAAGCTGGTCTGAGCGCCGTACATCATCTGGCTTTTCCAGACTTCTTCTTCGGCGATCGGGAAACCTTCCGGGCCCAGCCAGGCGAAACGGTAGTAGAACGTCTTGTTGCTGTTGAGGGTGTTGGTCAACTGCACATTGACGGTCATGAAGCCGTTCTCTCGGGCGACGCGCATGGCGCCGACCGCGATGTGTTTCTGCGGACCCATGGCCACGACCTTGCTCGCGGCGCTGCCCGGCTCAGGAGGTGGCGGGGTGGCGCAGCCGCTGGCCAGCACGGCGAGGGCGGCAACGGCGAAGAGTTTGAAGCGCATGCAAAGACTCCGTTCTTAAGGTTGTTTGAGGCTGGCGACGTTGGTCGCGCCGGCGCTCGGAATGACGTGGGCGGCGACGCCACCGGCAAATACCTGATTGCCCACGGCACGCAGGCTGATCACTTGATAACGCTGATCGACGGTGACCTTGACCAGCGAGCCGCCGACAGCGCTCGGCAGACTGACTTGATGCTCGCCTTTCTTCAAGCGCAGACGCACCACTTGGGTGTTGTCCGGCAGGGTGCGCCACGTACGGGTATCGGCACCTTCCAGCACAGCTGAAGAAATACCCACGGCCAGACCGGCCAGCGGGTTGGTTTCATTGATCTTCTTCTGCGCCACACCTTTGGTGATTGCGCGCACGGTGGTGCGCACGATGATCCCCGGCATGTCATCGCGCAGGGCGCGGCGCGACATGGCGGTGGTGCTGTTGAGGGCGGTCAGGTTGACTTGCTGGCCATCGACGCCAATCTGCGTGAATGGTGCGGTAGAGGTGTCAGGCTTGATGATCGGGAACGACAGCGGGGTGATCACCACGTTGTTGGAGATCGGCAATGGCAGCGGCACGCGGATCGAATCACGCGAGGGTGCCAGACCGCTTTGCACGACGATCAGGATATCGCTGTCGTCGGACTTGCTCGGCTTGTCGAGGTTGACCAGCGCCTGCTCCAGCAGCGGGGTGTTCGGGCGCAGTTCGGCCGCCTTGCGGTAGCCCGGCGCAGCCAGGTCTTTCTCGCCCAGGGCTTCGTAGACGAAACCGGCCAGGTAATGGCTGAACGCACTCTGGTAGCTGTTTTTCAGGCTGACCACTTCTGGCGCGTCGAGGCTGGCGACCGGGTAGCCTTGCAGATCCTTGTACTGAGTCTTGATGCCTTCTTTCTCGGCCTCTTCCTCACTCTTGAGGTATTCCTTGTCGCGCAGGTCGGCGATCACCGCTTCACGTTCGTGAGTTTTCTTGATCGCGGTGCGGGCGCCATCGAAGTCATTGACTGCCAGCAGGTTGAGGGCCATCTGCGTGGTCAACATGACTTTTTCGTAGTCGTAGCCTTCGTAGCGACGCACCTTGTCGTTGACCAGGAAGCTGCCGAACTGAGCCAGGTATTTACCGGTGTCGAGCTTGACCGAATCTTCCCACTGGCCAACCACCTGATCGGCGCTGGTCCAGGCGTTCTGGCTGCCGGACAGGTCGCCCTTGGCGCGCAGCAACTCACCTTTCTCGAAGTAATAGAGCAGGTCTTTGTCCGGACCGGTGTTGTTCTTTTCCAGCAGGCTCAGCGCGGCGTCGACGTTGCCGGTGGCCAGTTGCTGGTTGGTCTGGGCCAGTTCCGAATCGTAGTTGCGAAACGCCGAACAGCCGGACAGCAGAGTAACCGCGCTGAGCGCGATCAAGGTGGGAGTGCGCAATGCCATGGGGGTACTTCTTCCCTGAGCTAGTAACTGCATCAGCCGCCTGTGCTGGTCGGGCTGGTGTGACCCATCGACAGTGGCGCTGGCCTCCTGCCAATTCCTCATAACCAGAGGAGCTTTTATGCCGCGTTGCTATAGCGCGGGCGCGGCATTATAAGCGGGCGATGCTGGCCATGTAATAGCTTTTTAATCGCACTTGTTAGTTTGGTGCCATTACTCCTCTGCATTATCTGACACCTTTCGTTCATGGCGTTTCGGGCAGGACCAATGCCGATCCGACGTAATAGTTCTGGCCCATGAATACCCGCAGGTTGAACACTTGATGGCTGCGGTCGACGCGTACCGTGAACCCGTCTTCTGCACGAAAATACGGAAAGCGCACGCGGTGCAGGCCTTTTTTCAGGCGCAGACGGGCGACCAGGGTTTTGTCCGGCAGCGTGCGCCAGGTTCTAGTGTCAGCCTCTTCAAAAGGATCAGGATCGGTCACCACCAACGACGCCTTGGACGGATCGCGCTCGTTCTTTTGCGCCTGGCTGATGGCGGCCATGTTGGCGCGGAACATGGCGCGAGAGATGATCGCCGGCATGTCATCGCGCAAGGTGCGGATGGCCATGTCCGACACGCTGTTAATCATGGTCAATGGGTGCTTTTTACCGTCGACGAGGATCTGGGTCACGCCAGGTGTGAGGGTGTCGGGCACCATCACCGGGAACGAGATCGGTGCAACAATCGTCAGGTTTTCGTTCAGCCGCACCGGGATCGGCACTTGCACCGAACTGCGTGCCGGGGCGAAACCGGCCTGGACCACGATCAGAATCTCGCTTTCATCGGCTGCCGGTCCGGGTTTGTCCAGGTTGCGCAAAGCGTTTTCGAGCAGCGGCACGCCCGGGCGCAATTCGATCGCCTGTCGATACCCCGGCGCTGCGAGCGCGCGTTCGCCCAGCGCTTCATAAGTGAAGCCGGCCAGATAATGGCTGAATGCACTCTGGTAGCCGTTCTTCAGCTCAAGCACTTGCGGGGCATCGAGGATGGCCACCGGATAGCCTTCCAGATCCTTGTAGTGCAAGGTGATGCCCTGTTGCGTAGCTTGCTCTTGCGCTTCTTCGTATTGCCGCTCCCGCTGGCGGGCGATCAGGGTTTCGCGCTCGTGGGTTTTCTTGATGTCGGCGCGGGCCCCGTCGAAATCGTTTTCCGCCAGTTGGTTGAGGGCCATTTCGGTGGTCAGCATGACTTTTTCGTAGTCGTAGCCTTCGTAACGCTGCAGCTTGTCATTGACCAGCATGGTGCCCATTTCATTACCGAAACGGGTCAGCAACTTCATGCCTGCGGAGGGCACGGCTTCTTCGCGCTGAAAAATCATCCGGTCAGCACTGCGCCACGCTTCCTGGCTTTTTGGCAGGTTGGTGCCGGCGCTGAGGATCGCGCCGCGTTCCATGAAATACAGCAGATCCTTGTCTTCCCAAGGATTGTGCAGCTCCATCAGATAAAGCGCTTCGTTGAGATTGCCCTGCGCCATCTGATCGATGGTCTGCTGCATTTCCTGATCGTAATTGCGGTAAGCGGCGCACCCGCTCAGTTGCATGATGAGGCTAAGCAGCAGGTAGAGCGGCAGGCAATGGCGCATGGAGACGGGTTCTTCCTTGAACGGCAAAAGCACGGAGGTGACGCATTATAAGGGCGCTTTGCTGCTGCCGGGTGGACAAGGATTGCGCTAGGCTTGCGCGCTCAGCGCTCAACAGATCCGGGGCTTTAATGAATCAACTGCAAGCCATGCGCGCGTTTCGTTGCATCGTCGAGTGTCGCGGGTTCAGCGCCGCTGCCGAGCGCCTCGACACCACTCACTCGACCATCTCCCGGCAGTTGCAGCAGCTGGAACGCGAGCTGGGCACGCGGCTGATCAATCGCAACACCCGAGGTTTCAGCCTGACCACGGCGGGGCAGCAGTATTACGCGGCGTGCGTGGACATTCTCGATCGCCTCGATCAAGCCGCACTGGCGGTGGGGCAGGCACATGAAAGCCCCAGCGGTGTGCTGCGCATCAGTGCACCGATGGTCATCGGTACGCTGGAACTGGCGAGCTGGTTGCCGGCGTTTCAGCAGCGCTATCCCGAGATTGAAGTGGACCTGTCCTGCGATGACCGTTTCGTCGATCTGATCGCCGAGGGTTTCGATGTGGCCCTGCGCATCTGCGGGCCGTTGGCCGATTCATCCATGGTGGCGCGGTTGCTGACTGTCTCGGACATGTTGCTGGTGGCTTCGCCTGTGTATGTGGCGCGCAATGGTTTGGTGCGCCAGGTGCGCGAACTCGCCGAGCAGCAGTTGCTGGCGTTTGCCGGTGGCAGCGATTGGGTGCTGACCGATACGCGTGGACTCACCACCAGCGTGCGCGTGCAGGGCCGGTTCAAGGCCGATTCGATCAGTTCGCTGCACGCCGCCGCGTTGGCCGGGGTTGGCATCGCCGCGTTCACTCGGGCCACAGTGCAGGACGATCTGTTCAGCGGCCGGCTGGTGCAAATCCTGCCCAACTACAGCCTTGGGCGGCGCCACTATTACGCGCTCTATCCGCATGCCCGGCACGTCGCGCTGAAGGTGCAAGTGTTCGTCGAATTCATGCTTGAGCACTACCGCAACACCGCCGCTGCGCTGCGTTAAAACGCCACGAGACGTCGACAAAGCTTGAGTGAAAGGCGTTCGAAGTGAACAATATGTAACTTCGCATTTCCATTTGAGACTCATTCATGACTGCCGCGTCCCGATTCCTGGCCTGGCTGGTGTTCCCGCTGTTTGCCCTGAGCAGTTTCAACCTGCTGGCCGACACCGTGGAAGGCGCCCCGCAGGCGCTGCACCTGCTCGATTACATCAGCGCCGACTACCCGCCGACGGTCGAGGCGGGCAAGGTCGTCGACGACGGCGAATACCGCGAGCAACTGGAATTCACCCAGGTGCTGCAAGGGCTGATCGCAGCTCTGCCGGCCAAACCGGAGAAGGCTGCGCTGGAGCAGGGTGTCGAGGCTCTGCACGCCGCCATCACGGCGAAACAGGACGGCGCCGACGTCGCGCGTCAGGCCCGACAACTGGGGGCGAAACTCGCGGTGGCGTATGAAGTCAGCCAGGCGCCGATCATCACTCCCGATCCGACCCGGGGCGCGCCGCTGTACGCGCAGAACTGCTCGGTATGCCACGGTGAAACCGGCGCCGGTGACGGCCCGGCGGGGCTCGGCATGACGCCGCCGCCAGCCAATCTGCGCGATGCCGCACGCATCGATCACCTGAGCCTGTACGCGATCTACAGCACCCTCGGCCAAGGCGTCGAAGGCACCGACATGCCGGCCTTCGCCGATCAACTGGACGACCGTCAGCGTTGGGATCTGGCGACCTACATTGCCGGTTTCAGTGCCGACCCGGCCGCGGCCAAGTCCGACAAGACCTTCAACATCGCCGATCTGGCGCGCCAGACCCCGGCCGAGGTGCAGGCCGCCGAAGGCCCGCAGGTCGCCGCAAGCTTCCGTGCCCAGCGCGCGCAGCCGCCGCAGGTCAAGCGTGGCCCGGCGCAGCTGCTCGACTACACCGCCGCCACGCTGGACAAGAGTCTGGCGGCATACCGCGCCGGCGAGCACGATCAGGCCTATGACCTGTCGGTGGCGGCGTATCTGGAAGGTTTCGAGCTGGTCGAAAGCTCGCTGGACAACGTCGACGCCAACGTGCGCAAGGACACCGAAAAATCGCTGATGGCCTACCGTCAATCGTTGCAGGACGGTTTGCCGGTGGCGCAAGCCGAACAGCGCCTGGACGCGGCCAAGGGCAAGTTGAAAGAGTCCGCCGAACTGCTCGGCAGCGATGGCCTGAGCTGGTCGCTGAGCTTTATCTCCGGCCTGCTGATTCTGCTGCGCGAAGGCCTCGAAGCGATTCTGGTGCTGGCGGCGATCCTCGCGTTCCTGCGCAACACCGGCCAGCAGTCGGCAGTGCGCAGCGTCAACATCGGTTGGGGCCTGGCGCTGCTCGCCGGTCTTGGCACCTGGGCGCTGGCGGCGTATGTGATCGACGTCAGCGGCTCGCAGCGTGAACTGCTCGAAGGCGCCACGGCGCTGTTCGCCAGCGTCATGGTGCTGTGGCTCGGTGTGTGGATGCACGACCGGCGCCACGCCGCGGCCTGGCAGGATTACATCAAGCAGAGTCTGGTCGGCGGCGGCGGGCGTTTCGGCTTCGCGATCCTCGCGTTCTTCTCGGTGTACCGCGAGTTGTTCGAAGTGATCCTGTTCTACGAAACCCTGTGGCTGCAGGCCGGCCCCGCCGGGCATGACGCGGTGCTGGCCGGTGGTGCGACCGCACTGGTGCTGCTGATCGGTCTGGCCTGGGTGATCCTGCGCGGCTCGGCAAAACTGCCGCTGGCGCTGTTCTTCAGCATCAACGCCGGTCTGCTCTGTGCCTTGTCGGTGGTGTTCGCCGGGCATGGCGTGAAAGCGCTGCAGGAAGCCGGGATCTTCGGCACGCGACCGGTGGCGTTCTTTGAATTCGACTGGCTGGGGATTCACGCCGACGCCTATTCGCTGACGGCTCAGGCCGTGGCGATTCTGGCGATTGTTGTGCTGTACGGACGGAGTCGGATCGCGGAGAAGAAGCGGGTCACTGCTTAACACATTCGCTGCGCTCACATTCGCGGGCAAGCCACGCTCCCACAGGTTTAGCGTTAACCTTGTGGGAGCGGGCTTGCCCGCGATGCTTTTTTGAAGAGGAAAAAATCATGCGTGTATGGATCGATGCCGACGCTTGCCCCCGGGCCGCCAAGGATCTGGTGGTGAAGTTCGCCCTCAAGCGCCAGTTCGAAGTGGTGCTGGTGGCCGGGCAGCCGCAGACCAAGCCGGGGCTGGCCATCGTCAAACTGATCGTGGTGCCCAGCGGTCCGGATGCGGCGGACGATTATCTGGTCGAGCACGCGGTGCCTGGTGAGCTGGTGATCTGCAGCGATATCCCGCTGGCCGATCGTCTGGTGAAGAAGGGCGTGGCGGCGCTGGACCCGCGCGGCAAGGAGTTCGATGCGCAGAACATGGGCGAGCGGCTGGCGGTGCGCAACCTGTTCACCGACCTGCGTGAGCAGGGCCAGATCAGCGGCGGCCCGGCACCGTTCGGCGAGCGTGAGAAGCAGGCGTTTGCCAATGCGCTGGACCGCATCCTCACCCGCCTGACCCGCAAACCTTGAAATAATCACCATTCCCCTGTGGGAGCGGGCTTGCTCGCGAAGGCGTCGAATCAGACAACATTGATTTGAATGACACACCGCTTTCGCGCGCAAGCCGGCTCCCACAA
>NZ_JASCPO010000227.1:0-9374 GCF_029960145.1 Pseudomonas sp. PS01299
GGGCTTGCTCGCGAAGGGGCCATGCCAGCCAACTTGTTTGTTGAATGACCCACCGCTTTCGCGAGCAAGCCCGCTCCCACCCGGGATCTGCGGTGAATCACCATCAGCGTTTCTCTTCGAGGACCTTGTTCAGCTCGGCCCCATCGATACTCAACGTCGCGGTATTGAGCATCCCGTCCAGATACGCCTGAGCAATCTGCTCCTGACGTTGCGCACGCAAGGCTTGAGTCAATTGGTCGCGCAGTTCGTCGAGGGTCGCAGTACGTGCCGGTTGCTGTTCGGTGAGTTTGATCACATGGAAACCCGCCGCGCTCTGCACCGGCTCGGACACCGCACCGACCTTCAACTTCGCCACCGCACCCCGTAGCTCCGGCACCAGTTGCTGCAACGGTTGCAGCCCGCTATCGCCGCCACGTTCGGCAGTCTGCCGATCCTGCGAATACTGAATCGCCAGCGCGGCAAAATCCGCCGGCGTGCTCTGGGCCTTCTTGCTCAGCTCGGTCGCCTGCTTGCGCACGTTTTCCAGACTCTGGGCATCCGGCACCGCGAGGAAAATCTGGCTCACCCGATACAACGCCGGAGTCTGCCAGTTGCCCTTGCCAGCGTCATACGCCTGCTGCAACTCGCTCGCACTCGGGTAGTCCGCCGGCACCGTGCTGACCGAGCGCAAGTAATCGCGAAAGACGATCTGCTCAGTGGCCGCGCGGGTTTGCCGCACCACGTCCGGACGCTGCGCCCAGCCCTGAGCGTCGGCCTGTTCCAACACGGCTTTTTCCGCCAACCGCGCACGAATCCAGCGCTCCAGCGCTTCACGGTTGCCGCGCAATTGCTCGCGAGTCGCCGGCGGGACGGTCGCCAGCAGCGCCTGCAACTCCTGCGGCGTCACTTGCTGATTGCCCAACCGCGCCACCGCAGGCCCCGCAGCAACCGCCGCCAACGGCGACGATTGCTGGGCGGCAACCGGGTCAGCACCCGGTCGCAGCACCAGCGCCACGGCTACCACCAACAGCGCCACTGCCCCGGCGCCGATCACCATGGCAGGCTTTTTCACAGCGCGACTTCCTCTTGCTCAGTGGTGGCGACTTTTGCTGTCGAAGCTTGTGCGGCCTGGCTGAAATCACGCAGGTAGACGATGAACTCCTGCAACAGGCGATCCCACAATTCCAGATTGCCGCGCAGGTGATCGTGGCTCACACCGGCCGCCAGCACCACGTCCATCTCCATCACCAGAAACTCGCCCTGCAACGACAACCGCGCAAAACGCCGGGTGGCGTTCCACTGTTCGGCCACGCCCTGTGGCAACTCACCTTGCACCCGCAGCGCGCAGCTGAAAGTGAAATCGACGTAACTGCCCTGCTCCACCGCCGGGTTGCCGAAACGCACGGCATAACCGATGCCCTGACTGGCGCTGAGCAACTGCACGATGCCGTTCTGTTCGGTCTGGTTGACGCGATAACCGGCCGCTTGCAGGACGTCGGTCAGGGATTGTGGGGACACATGGCTGATCAATTGAGTCATGACTTCTTCCTTGTTTATCAGTGCGAGAGCGCAGCTTGCGGCGCGTCAAATTGAGTCTTGTAAAGCTCGTCACCAAACCCCTGGGCCAGCTCATCGAACTTGACCCGGGCGCTGCCCGCAAAGGGCTGGCGGATCTTCATCACCTCGGCCACATCGATGTTTTCGTAGGCGCTGAGGATCTGCTTGGCGACGCCGTACATCTGCTGATTCTTGACTGAACATTGCTGCACTTGTGTGTCACGTTCAGCCAATTGCGCTTGAAGCTTAGACCGTTCTGCCTCTTTGGCACGGGCCATGACCAGCAACTCGTCGTAGGCCTTCTTGAATTTGCCGACCTGTTCGCTGCTGGCGGCGACTTGCGCTTGCGCCTGGCTGTGCAGGCTTTGCTGCTGGCCGGCCAACTGCTCGGCGACGCCTTTGGCCTTGGCCAGTTCAGCGGTCAATTGCTTGATCTGCGCCTGCGCAGCCTTGGCCTCGTTCTGCGCCGCCAGTTGCGCGGCGCTGGCCTGGGCCTGCTGACTTTGCAGGGCCTGCAACTGCTGAGTGGTGCTGCGCAACTGGGTACGCAGACGCTCCTCCATGCCTTCGGCGTGCGCGCCATGTGCAATGAAAAAACTCAGCCCCAACAGTAAAACTCGTGCGTGCATGACCGTACTCCCGGCGCCTTAGAAGCGCGTGTTGATCTCAAGCTGCAAGACATCGATGTCGAACGGCGCGCCGTACACCGCCTCGGTGCTCAGCCAGCGGCCGGTGGCGTAGACGTTCTTCGCCAGACCGTAATTGCCGCCGAGGAAATAGCCCTTGGCGTTGGTGCCGCCGAGGTGGAACGAGGAATCGTTGAAGCCGTCAGGCAAGGCATCCGGCTGGATGTACTTGTAGCCGGCGAACAGGTTCCAGTCGCCCTGCTTCTTCAGGTCCAGCGCGTTGCCGAGGGTGAACTGCACCATCCACGCATTGGCGCCGCTTTCGATCTCGCCGTTGCTGTTGAGGTTGTTGACGATCTGCCCCTCGGAGCGCTTGCGCATGTCGCCTTCGTCGTAACCGAGGTTGTGGATGTAGTTGCCCTGGCTGCGCAGCTTGAAGTCCTCTGGCAGATCGGCGTCCCACACCAGGTTCAGGTCGAGCAGGTTGAACTCCGACGCCAGGCCGACGAATTGCGGCTGCGGCGTGGTGGTCGGGTTGGCCGGGTTCGGCGTGATGTCGCGCAGCAGGAACACGCTGTTGCCCTTCTGCATGAACGCCGCACGGCTGCCATCGGTGTCGCAGCCCGGGGCGCCGGCCCAAGGTTCGCAAGGGCTGGAGCGTTGGCCTTGAATGTCGTCGAAGCGGTAGTAGGCCAGCGCACCTTTGAGGCGGTTGTTGCTGTTGATCGCCCACTTGGCGCCGAGCTGCGCGCCGTAGAGCCACTTGTTGTCGCTTTCTTCCTTGTCGAAACCGTTGCTGGTGGTGGTGTCGTTGGTGTAATCCACCGGGAACGCGCCGACGGTGCCGAACACGCCCCAGTCGCGGTTGAGCTTGTGGTCGAAAATCGCCGCCACGCCATCGAAGTTCAGGTCGTTGGAATAGAGCATGTCGGTGGACATGAACGGGTTGGCGAAGCGCCCGCCGGTCAGGGTCAGCTCATCCGTGGGTTTCCAGTTCAGGTAACCCTGATCGAGCCAGATGTCTTTCTTGGCAAATCCGCCGCCGAGGTTCTGCGTGGTCGACACCGGGTTGTTGTCCGAGCCGGTGCCGATGCGGATGCCGGCGGTCCACTCCGGCGAAATCACCGCTTTCATGCCCAACCGCGCACGAATGCGAAATTGATTGGTGCGGTCTTCACGGGTGTTGAGCAACGGCGGCAGGCTGGTGCTGCTGTTGGGGTTCACGTCGTACGGGCCGTTGTTGTTGAGTTTGGCGAAGTCGACGATTTCGTTGCTGTTGCTGCCCGAGTAGTAGCGCGATTCATCGCGCAGGCGGATGTCGCCATCGAAGCTGATACGCGACGCCCAGTCCGGGAAGGTGTTGGGCGCTGCCCAGTTTTCCTGCTTGGCGGTGGCCATGACCTCGGCCTTGACCTGATCGCGGATCTGGTCGCGCACCGCGGCGGGCACGTACTGCACGCGCACATCGCCCGGTGCGGCCACCGGACCGGCTGCGACCGCTGTCGAAGCCGCTGCCTGCTTGGCCTGGGCGGCTTCGTTCTGCGCCTGGGCGATGAGCGCGTCGGCCTTGTCCTGTTTCAGAATGCCCTGCTCGACCAGCAAGCGGATCAGATTGATCGTGGCGTTCTCCGAGGGCGCAGGCGCTGCCGCGGCCTGCCCGACCAGGGTCGCGATGACTATGCCGACCGCCAGGGACAATCGATTCACGTTGGAAATCATCTGCACACAACTCCTTTTCATACAGCTTTATGAATTCGGTTAACCCGGACGCCGCCCTTGCAGGGACAGGCGCACAGGCAAGGTGATGGAGGCCGGTGGCCGTTCGCTCAGGTGCGGTGCGTTACGCAGCGCCGCCAGCACCTGAGTGTCGATCTCGGGCTTGCCGCTGGACTTGACCAACTCGACCCGGGTGATTTCGCCGACGCTGCTCAGCCACACATCGGCCTGCAGCGAGAATGCGAGGTTGCGCAGATCGGGGTTCTCGCGCAGCAAGCGCTGAAAAGTGAACGCGAGGAACTGGCTGTAAGTGCCGGTGCCCAGGCGTCCGCCACCCGCACCGGCCATGCCGCCACCCTTGCCAGCGCCGATGTTGAAAGCGTCGTTGCCACTCTGCGCGTCACCGTCCATTTGCATCGGGTTGGCCAGATCGTCCGCCGGCGATGGCGGCGCCTCTTCCTCGGGCTTGACCTCTTGCGGCTCGGGCGTGGGTTCGGGCTCGATGACTTTTTCTTCCACCGGGGTTTCCGGCTCCGGCGGCTTTTCCGGAGGTGGCGGCGGCGGAGGCGGCAACGGAATGATCGTCGGCACCTTCGGCGCTTCACGGCGCACGCCGCTCATGTCATTGGCCCACTGCCACAGGAACCACGCGGCGAGCGCGCCGAGCAGCAGCCCGGCGCCCCACTTTACAAAGCGCATCGGCGACCTTTTCACCGGCAGCGGCTCGATCGGAAGTTGTGCGGTCATCACTCAGCCCTGCGTCGGTTTGCCGGTCACCAGACCGACCTGAGACAGTTCGAGCCGGCGCAACAGATCCAGCACTTCAATGACCTTCTGGTACTGCACCGTGGCGTCGCCGCGCACGATCACCGGGAAGTCCGGGCTCTGCGCCTTCTCGATACGCAGGCGCTCTTCCAGCTCGGCCAGGGTCACCGGGTAGGCGTCGAGGAACACCTGACCGCCGTCGTTGACCGAAATCGCTTTGGTCTTGGCCTCCGACAGCGACACCGAGGCGCTGGCCTTGGGCAGGTTGATCTGGATCCCGGAGACCTGCGCGGTGGCGGTGAGGATAAACATCACCAGCACCACCATCAGCACGTCGACCAGCGGGGTGATGTTGATGCTGTCCACCGCTGCATCTTCGTCATCGTCGTGGGAGGCATTTACGGACGCCATGGCAGTGCTCCTCAGGCCGGTACGGAGTGGTTGGCGTGATGACCGCGCTGATGCGACGACTCACTGAACTGGCTCTCGCCGTGCATCTCCGCCAGACGCGTGATGAACTCGTCGACGAACACGCGCATGTCGGCGCTGACTTCCTTGTTGCGGGTGATCAGGCGGTTGTAGCCAAACAGCGCCGGGATCGCGACGAACAGGCCCATGGCGGTGGCCAGCAATGCGGCGGCCATGCCCGGCGCGATGGCGTTGATGTTGACGTCGCCGGCCATGGCCGTGCCGAGGAACACCACCATGATCCCCAGCACGGTGCCGAGCAGGCCGATGTACGGGCCGCCGGCGATGGCGTTGGACAGGGTCGAGAGTTTCGAGCTGAGCGCCTGGTTCTCACGGATACGCACGCCGTCCATCGAGCAGCGGATCGCTTCAATGGTTGCCGCCGACACCGAAGAGGTATCGGCGCCCTGCTCGCGGCGGGTACGGATTTCCTTGACCGCCACCGCGTACAGGCGCCACAGCGGCGAATGCTGCAGACGCTGGGCGAGTTGCGCGTCGTCGGCGAACATCTCCAGGCGCGTACCGACCTTGGCGAATTGCTCGCGGAAATCCTCGTTGGCCTTGCTCACGCGGCTGAGGGTGCGGTTCTTGCGCAGCATGATGATCCACGACTGGAACATCATCAGCACCAGCACGGCGATGATCACCCAGGCGTCGACCGGCACCGCATTGAGCAGGAAACCGAGGCTGCCGAAACCGAAACCGGACTGTTCTTCATCGACGCCGTAGGCCACCAGTTTCGACTCGGCGCCTTGCGCGGTCGCATCAGCCAGCAGCAACGGCGCCGGACGCGCGACTTTCGACAGGCGCAGTTCGTCGATGGCGCCCACGAACGGCTGGTACGGGCCAGCGGTCAGATCGCCGCCAATCGCCATCACCGAATTGAACGCCGGCATCGCCTGAGCCAGCGTCGCGCCCTCACGACCGTTAATGTACAAGCTGACTTTCGAACCTTCGGCGGTCAGCGCGACGTGCTGCCATTGGCCGGGGTTCAGCGGCTGAGAGGCCACGGCGCGCTGGCCGTCGATCTCCACAAACGGCACACCTTGATTGACCCCGACCAGCAGGCTGTTGGCGCCTTCGCGGCGGGCAAGGATCAGTTGCTCGCCATTGGCCTGATCCAGACGCAGCCAGGCGCTGAAGGTGAACGCACTGCCGGCGCTGTGCTGCAACGACGGACTGGCCGGCAGTAGCAACGGCTGACCGCTGAACTGCAAGGCGCGCCCCACTACACCGTCAATCGCCGCGCCGGTGGCGCTTTGTGCGGTGTTGCCGTAAGCGGTGGTGTCCTTGGCCGGGGTGCCGGTGGCGCCGTCGAAGTGATACAGCACGGTGTAATTCGGATCGAACGTCAGCTGGCCGTTGCCGGTGGCCGGGGCCTTCTGGTTGCCGTAGTACATCCAGATGTCCTGACGCTGGCCGCCCTCGACATTCGGCACATCGACCCAGATCAGCGCCATGCCCATCAGCGCATCGAAGCTTTCGATCTGGTGGTTAAGCACGGTCTTGTCATCGGCGGCGACGAAGCGCAAATCCGCGCCGTCTTCCTTGACGCCATCGAAGGTGAAGTTGCCGGTGTGCAGGCGCACCAGCAACGCGGTGCGGCCGAGGGCCTGATTGATCCCGGCGCCCTGCGGCGTGGTGTCGACGGCGATCTGTTTGCGGTAATGCCAGTCGTCCTGCCACCAGGCCTGCGCCGTGGCCGGGAGCACGAAGCCCAGGCAGATCAACAACGAAAGAATGAGGCGCTGCATGAACGTGCTCCTTTAGAAAGTGGCTTGAAGGTTGAAGTGCAGGCGCGACTCCTGCTTCGAGGTGTTCGGCCCTTCGAGTAACGGGTAGCCCCAGTCGAGGCTGCCGGACAGCCATTTGCTCAGGCTGGCGCGGGTGCCGAGGCCGACGCTGGCCAGGGCGTAACTGGCGTCCTGGTCCGGCAGTTCGTCGCGCAGGTACAGTTGCGCGCCTTCGGCAAAGGCGTAGAAGCGCCATTCCTGCATCCAGCTGCCGGCGTATTTCGCCAGCGAAGGGGTGCGCAGCTCCTGACTGAGCAGCACGCCGTCATCACCGGTGCGCTCGGCCGCCAGATAGCCGCGCACCGAGGTCGCGCCGCCGGCGGAAAACTGTTCGTTGGAGACCAGTGGCCCCGACGCCAGCTGGAACGCGCCTTTGCTCGCGCTCTGCCAGTCGTTGTCGAAGGTCCAGGTGAAGTTGCTGTCGCCCTTGAGCACGGCGAAACTCGGGTTGGCCCGGTAGCGTTTGTAGTCGAAGTCTTCGTCGGAGCTGCCGTAACCGAAGATGCTGCGGGTGGCCGCAACCAGGCTCAGACCGAGGCCGAGCTGGCTCTTTTCGGTGTAGCGGAAGCCGTTGTAGGCGAAGGTGAACGGCGCGTATTTCAGCGGCACCTTGTCGCTCTCGCCGGACAGGGTCAGGCGCTCGTCGAAGTCCTTGAAGTCGATACCGGCCGACAGCGAGTTCGACCAGTTGCCACTGGACGGCAACGTGTAGATCGCCGACACGCCGTAGGAGTGCCCCTTGCCCAACACGTTACTGCCGCCGATGGTTGCGACGTTGCTGTCGGACTGATAACCAGAGAACTGCACGCTCCAGCGCTCGCTCAACGGCGCTGTGTAGGAAGCCGACCAGACCTTGGCGTTGTCGGTGTCCTGCGGCGCGGTGAAGTACGTCAGGTTGATGCTGTGGCCGAGTTGCCAGAGGTTGTTGTAGCCGAGGCTGGTCACGGCGCGCAGTTTCTCGGTGTCGGCGCTGTAATCGTTGTTGAGGCCGACGCTGGCGCTCCACGGGTTCTGGTCTTCGACCTGCAAATCGACGTCCATGGTGCCGGGGCGTTGACCTTCGCGCACCAGCGGCATGACCTGGCGGCCCGGGGTTTTATTGAGCTGCGCCAGTTCGCCCTGAACCTTGGCGAAGTCCGGCACCTCACCTTCTTTCAGCGCCGGGACGTTGTCGCGGATGTCCAGCGGCGAATAGTGTTTGGCGCCGACCACACGCACGCGGCCGACCTTGGTTTCGCTGACTTGCAGATAGACGATGCCGTCCGCTACCGCTTGCTCCGGCAGTTCGACGAACACCGATTGGTAGCCGCGCTCTTGATAAGCCTTCTGCAAGGCATCGCGGGCGCCTTCGATGTCGCTCATGGCTTTTTGCGGGCCGAGAAACGGGTACACCGCCTCTTCAATTGCCCGGGCGTCGAGCACGGTGTTGCCGCGCACGAAGTATTCGTTGACGTCCACCAGACGTTGCGGCGCTGCGCCTTGGGCGGCCTCTTCGGCGAGTGCCGGTTGCGCGCCGGCCGTCACCAGCAGCCAGCCCCACAGCGCCAGCCGTGACGTGAAAATCTGATCCACACTACCCCCTGAATTCGCGATGACCTGTTGGCGCTGTCGCGCGCCTTGTGTGTTGCGTCAGTTGCTGACTGTCGAGGCACCGCTGTGCTTGCCGAGCCAGGTGTGCAGCAGCGCGAAGTTCAACGAGAACTCGGGCATTTGCAGCAAGGCACCGCAGAACACTTCGCCGATGATTTTCTGAATGAGCTGCACCGCACGCGGGTTGTTGAGCAGCGTGGCGATGTCACGACTGAGGACGTTGAAGCTCCAGACTTTCTGGTTCAGGCCAAGACCGACGAACCAGCGGAACAGCAGGTTGTAATTGAGCTGTTCATACAGTTGCTGCTCGCTGGGCACCGAATACAGCAGTTGCAGGAGCAGGATGTGCATGACGGTTTGCGCGGGGATGAGCATGCCGGGCTCGGCATTGAGTTCGTGCAGCAGGTCTTGATGGGCATCGAGCAAGTCGTCGATCTGCGGGCGCAGCAATACCAGCGAATGGCCTGGCGGAATGTAGCTGGAGACCTCTTTCAAGGCACCCTGCCAGTCATCCTGCGACACGATCCAGACCCACGGCGCACCGTAGCGATACACCGAAACCGGCTTCTTGCGCGCGGCCTCGACGATCTTCGACAGGCGCTGATCGAGTTCCTGCATGCCAACTTTCGAGTAGCGTTCCATAGTCCCCATTGCCTCACTCCCGGCGTCCCGCCTCGGCTTGTGAAAAGCGCCCCGTTGGGCCCCTCAAGCGCGTTACATAGGCATGACCGGACTGGCTATGTGCTACCGAACTTTTGTCATAAAAGCTTCATTACAGAAATTGATCGGGATTTGACAGACAACACAGAACCCTGTGGGAGCGGGCTTGCTCGCGAATGCGGTGTGCCAGTCAAATAGATGCTGACTGACAGGACGCCTT
>NZ_JASCPO010000228.1:0-9359 GCF_029960145.1 Pseudomonas sp. PS01299
GGATAACGATTTCGCTCATGCGCTCGCCGGAGGTCAGAGCAGCTTGCAGCAGAGGCGAAGCCTTGTCGTAGACCTTGGTGATGATCACTGGCTTGTGCACGCGCTGACCGGTTGGCTGACCGGATTGTGGGTCACGCGGGATGATCACGTCGTGGCTGAAAGCCTGAACCATAACCTGGTCTTCGTGGCCTTCCTGGTAGGTGTTGCCAACGGAGTCGGCGGTGAAGGCGCCGGCAGTGATCAGGCCTTGTTTTTCGCCGGTAACCGACATGTACGCTGGTGTTGCCATGGGGTGCTCTCCTTGCGGATAAATTTAGGGTGCCCGGGAGGCGAAATCGCCCGGTGGGTGCCTGACTGTTATCAAGGAGCGTGCCAGGTTTGCCAAGGACTCCGTGATCCGGGGGTTAAACTGCTCTAAAGGTCATGTTTCAAGATGTTTCATGCCAAAAAAAGGCGAAAAGTGCGCAACTTCTTGCGCAGTGGTGTGCAAGAAGTTGCGCACTCGGCTACAGGCTCCGGCACACGGGCTCTGTAGCAATTCGAGTAGCGAAAAAACGCGATCAAGTGCGCAAGAAGTTGCGCATAAAGGCGCATTGCCATTATTTGGCGAGATGTCGAGGGCGCAAATGACCGATCCAGCGCCCCTTTTTGCCATTCCATCACTGGCACGCCAGCCCCGGATTGTCGGACAGTCCCACCCCAGAGCCTTCCCGCGAACCAAGTCGGGCCGGCCCGAGGGTTAAAAAGCGTCTTATAAATGAAACACCGCCCTCGGCTATACTCCCCGCATTTCGACTTAGGCACGAGGAATCACTGTGAAGAACTGGACGTTGCGCCAACGCATTTTGGCGAGCTTTGCGGTGATTATCGCCATCATGTTGCTGATGGTCGTCGTTTCGTATTCCCGCCTGCTGAAAATCGAAGCCAGTGAAAGCAGCGTGCGTGATGACGCCGTTCCCGGCGTCTATTACAGCTCGATGATCCGCGGCGCGTGGGTCGACAGTTATCTGCAGACCCAGGAACTGCTCGGCCTCAAGGAAGGGCAGGGCATCAGCAGCGAAGACGCGGCGGACTACAAGGCCTTCGAGACGCGCCTGCAGGAGCAGATGGCCAACTACCGCAACACCGTCACCACCGACGAGGACCGGGTCGAGTTCGCTGCGTTCGAGAAAGATCACGACACCTACATGCAGATCCAGGATCAGGTGCTCGACTTGCACAAGCGCAACCTGGAAGCCGACGCGGTCAAGCTGTTCACCGAGAAGCTGACCCCGGCCTGGTACACCGGCCGCATGAAACTCAACGACATCATCGGCGAAAACAAACGGGTCGCTGATCAGGCCATGGCCAACATCGACGAAGCCGTGGCGGCGGCCAAGGTCAGCATGTTCGTCTCGCTGCTGGTGGCCGTGCTCGCAGCCGGGGCCTGCGGTCTGTTGCTGATGCGCGCGATCATGGCGCCGATGAACCGCATCGTGAAGATTCTCGAAATCATGCGTACCGGCGACCTGAGCAGCCGGCTGAATCTGGATCGCAAGGACGAGTTCGGCGCGGTGGAAACCGGCTTCAACGACATGATGACCGAGCTGACTTCGCTGGTGTCCCAGGCCCAACGCTCCTCGGTGCAGGTGACCACTTCGGTGACCGAAATTGCCGCCACCTCCAAGCAGCAACAGGCCACCGCCACCGAAACCGCGGCCACCACCACCGAAATCGGCGCGACCTCACGTGAAATCGCCGCCACCTCGCGGGATCTGGTGCGCACCATGACCGAAGTGTCCACCGCCGCCGATCAGGCCTCGGTACTCGCCGGTTCCGGCCAGCAAGGCCTGGCGCGCATGGAAGACACCATGCACTCGGTAATGGGCGCGGCCGATCTGGTCAATGCCAAACTGGCGATCCTCAACGAGAAGGCCGGCAACATCAATCAGGTGGTGGTGACCATCGTCAAGGTCGCCGATCAGACCAACCTGCTGTCGCTCAACGCTGCCATCGAGGCAGAGAAGGCCGGCGAGTACGGGCGTGGTTTTGCCGTGGTCGCCACCGAAGTACGGCGTCTGGCGGATCAGACCGCCGTCGCCACTTACGACATCGAACAGATGGTCCGCGAGATCCAGTCGGCGGTGTCTGCTGGCGTGATGGGCATGGACAAGTTCTCCGAAGAAGTGCGCCGGGGCATGGCCGAAGTGCAGCAGGTCGGCGAGCAACTGTCGCAGATCATCCATCAGGTGCAGGCGCTGGCGCCGCGGGTGTTGATGGTCAACGAAGGCATGCAGGCCCAGGCCACCGGTGCCGAACAGATCAACCATGCGCTGGTGCAGTTGGGCGACGCCAGCAGCCAGACCGTCGAGTCGCTGCGTCAGGCCAGTTTCGCCATCGACGAACTGAGCCAGGTGGCCGTCGGGCTGCGCAGCGGCGTTTCGCGATTCAAAGTCTGATGAGCGAAATCACCGCCAAACGCAGCGCTGCGCCGGTGGCGAAGCAGGCGTTGTTCCTGCTGTTTCGCATCGGCAGCGAGCGTTATGCCTTGCGCGCCACCGAGGTGGCGGAAGTGTTGCCGCGCCTGCCGTTGAAGCCGATTGCCCAAGCGCCGAACTGGGTCGCCGGGGTGTTCGCCTATCGCGGTGCGGTGGTACCGGCCATCGACCTCAGCGCGCTGACTTTCGGCCATCCCGCCGAGGCGCGCACCAGTACGCGGCTGGTGCTGGTGCATTACCGTCCGGATGAACAGCAGCCGTCGCGCTGGCTCGGGCTGATCCTTGAACAGGCGACCGATACCCTGCGCTGCAACCCCGAGGATTTTCAGCCGTATGGCCTGGACAATCGTCAGGCGCCGTACCTCGGCCCGGTGCGCGAAGATGCCCAGGGGCTGGTGCAATGGGTGCGGGTCAACGACTTGCTGGATGACGCGGTGCGCAGCCTGCTGTTTCCGGCGCCGCTTGGGGCGCAGTCATGAGCAGCGACCAGCGTTTTTTCGATTTCCTCAAGGAACGCATCGGCCTGGATGTCACGTCGGTGGGGCCGGCGATCATCGAGCGCGCGGTGCGCCAACGCACCACGCTCTCGCAAGCCGCGCACAGCGATGAATACTGGCAACTGCTGCAAGGTTCTCGGGACGAACAGCAGGCGTTGATCGAAGCGGTGATCGTCCCCGAAACGTGGTTTTTCCGTTATCCGGAATCCTTCGCCACCCTCGGCAAGCTGGCGCGCAAGCGTCTGGACGAATTGAACAACATGCGTGCGCTGCGCATCCTCAGCCTGCCGTGCTCGACCGGCGAGGAACCCTATTCGATTGCCATGGCCTTGCTCGATGCCGGGCTCAAGCCGCATCAGTTCAAGGTCGACGGCATGGACGTCAGCCCGCTGTCAGTGGACAAGGCGCGACGGGCGCTGTACGGCAAGAACTCGTTTCGGGGGCAGGATCTGGATTTCCGCGAGCGTCATTTCACGGCCGAACAGGACGGCCATCAAGTCAGCGATGCCGTACGCGAACAGGTGCGTCTGCAAGCCGGCAATGTGCTGGATCCGACGCTGCTGGCGGGTGGGCCGCCGTTCGACTTCGTGTTCTGCCGCAACCTGTTGATCTATTTCGACCAGCCGACCCAGAAGCAGGTGTTTGAAGTGCTCAAGCGTCTGACGCACGTTGATGGCGTGCTGTTCATCGGCCCGGCCGAGGGCAGTCTGCTCGGGCGTCTGGGCATGCGCTCGATCGGCATCCCGCAGTCGTTTGCCTTCAGTCGACACGCTGAACCCATGCCCGAACCTGTGGCATTGCCGACCCCGACCCCTTTGCCGGTGCGCCAACCGCTGCGCAGTCCGCCGCCAGTATCGCCGCCGGTGCGCCCACGTCCCTTTGCCAGCGTTGCACCGTTGCCTGTCAACAGCAAAAGCGCCAACCCGGACGCGGCGACCTTGCTCGCCAACATCGCCGCGCTGGCCAACGAAGGCAAAAGCGCCGAGGCCCGCGCGGCATGCGAGCAGTATCTGCGCAGTCACGAACCGGTGGCGCAGGTGTTTTACTGGCTCGGCCTGCTCAGCGATGTTGCCGGTGCCGCGCTCGAAGCCCAGAGTCATTATCGCAAGGCCTTGTACCTTGAACCGCAACACCCCGAAGCGTTGATGCACCTGGCCGCCTTGCTGCAGGCCCAGGGCGACAGCGCCGGTGCCAGACGATTGCAGGAACGTGCCGCCCGCAGCGGCCGCACCGCCGACAGTGAGCGTAAACGATGATCCCGTCCGACACCTTGAACGTCACCCACGAAGACGCCCGGGCCATCGATGATTGCTGGAACCGTATCGGTATTCATGGCGACAAGTCGTGCCCGTTGCTGGCCGAGCATATTCACTGCCGCAACTGCGCGGTGTATTCCGCCGCCGCCACGCGCCTGCTGGACCGTTATGCATTGCAGCAGGACGAACGCGATCCGGTCGCCGTGGCGGTCGAAACCGATGTGAAAACCCGTTCGCTACTGATGTTCCGCCTCGGCGAGGAATGGCTGGGGCTGGCCACCCGCAGCCTGGTGGAGGTAGCGCCGCTGCAGGCGATTCACTCATTGCCGCATCAGCGTTCGCGAGCCTTGCTTGGCGTGGCGAACGTGCGCGGGGCGTTGGTCGCGTGTCTGTCGCTGGTCGAATTGCTCGACCTGGACGGCAACGCCGCACCGGCCACTGGCGCGCGGATCATGCCGCGCATGCTGATCATCGCCGCCCACGGCGGACCGGTGGTGGTGCCGGTGGACGAGGTCGACGGCATCCACGCCATCGATGAAAAAATTCTCGACGCCGCGTCGCGTGCCGGCGGTGAGCACAACAGCACGGCCAGCGCCAAATACACCCGTGGTGTCCTGCAATTCCGGGGGCGCAGCCTGCGTTGGCTGGATGAAGAACAGCTGCTGTCCGCCGTGACCCGGAGCCTCACATGACCCCCGAGCAAATGCGCGACGCCTCGCTGCTGGAGCTGTTCAGCCTGGAAGCCGAAGCCCAGACACAGGTGCTCAGCAGCGGGCTGCTGGCGCTGGAGCGCAACCCGACTCAGGCCGACTATCTGGAATCGTGCATGCGTGCGGCGCACTCGCTCAAGGGCGCGGCGCGGATCGTCGGCATCGACAGCGGTGTCAGCGTCGCCCATGTGATGGAAGATTGCCTGGTCAGCGCGCAGGAGGGGCGGCTGTTGCTGCGGCCCGAGCACATCGATGCGTTGTTGCAGGGCACCGATCTGTTGATGCGCATCGCCACGCCGGCCAATGCTCCGCAAGCGCCGGACATCGAAGCGTATGTGGCGTTGATGGGACTCCTGCTCGACCCTTCGGCAGCGCCCGCAGTGGCGCCGCTGCCCATGGCCGAATTGCAGATGCAGGCGCCGCCGCCTGCGCCGATTGAAACCCCGGCGCCATCGATCGATACAGCGCTGGAAACCTCCGACCCGGCACCGCGCAAGAACAAGCGCACCACCGAGGGCGGCGAGCGCGTGCTGCGGGTCACCGCCGAACGCCTGAACAGCCTGCTCGACCTGTCGAGTAAATCGCTGGTCGAAACCCAGCGCCTCAAGCCGCATCTGGCGACCATGCAGCGTCTCAAACGCATGCAGAACAACGGCCTGCGGGCGCTGGAAAGTCTCAATGTGCACCTCAAGGAACATGCGCTGAGCCTTGAGGCCCAGGAAGCCCTCGAAGATGCGCGGCGCTTGCTGGCCGAGTCTCAGCAATTACTCGCGGAAAAGAACGCCGAGCTCGACGAGTTCGCCTGGCAAGCCAGCCAGCGCGCCCAGGTGCTCTACGACACTGCGCTGGCCTGCCGCATGCGCCCGTTCGCCGACGTGCTCACCGGTCAGGTGCGCATGGTTCGAGACCTGGGGCGCAGCCTCGGCAAACAGGTAAGGCTGGAGATCGAGGGCGAGAAGACTCAGGTTGATCGCGACGTGCTGGAAAAGCTCGAAGCGCCGCTGACTCATTTGCTGCGCAACGCGGTCGATCACGGCATCGAAACCCCGGAACAACGCTTGCTCAAGGGTAAGTCCGAAGAGGGCCTGATCCGCCTGCGTGCCTCGCATCAGGCCGGTTTGCTGGTGCTGGAATTGAGCGATGATGGCAATGGCGTCGATCTGGAAAAGGTCCGCCGCAGCATTGTCGAGCGTCAGCTTTCGCCCGCCGAGACGGCGGCGCAGTTGAGCGAAGAAGAACTGCTGACCTTCCTGTTCTTGCCGGGTTTCAGCCTGCGCGACACTGTGACCGAAGTGTCCGGGCGTGGCGTCGGCCTCGACGCGGTGCAGCACATGGTGCGGCAACTGCGCGGCGCGGTGGTGCTGGAGCAGACGGCGGGCGAGGGCAGCCGCTTTCATCTGGAAGTGCCGCTGACCCTGTCGGTGGTGCGCAGTCTGGTGGTCGAAGTCGGCGAGGAGGCTTATGCGTTTCCGCTGGCGCATATCGAACGCATGTGCGATCTGGAGCCACAGGACATCGTGCAGATCGAGGGCCGTCAGCATTTCTGGCACGAAGGTCGGCATGTCGGGCTGGTCGCGGCCAGTCAGTTGCTGAATCGTCCGGCCAGTCAGAGCAGCGGCGAAACCCTCAAGGTCGTGGTGATCCGCGAGCGTGACGCGATCTACGGGGTGGCGGTCGAGCGGTTTGTCGGCGAGCGCACGCTGGTGGTGCTGCCGCTGGATGAGCGACTGGGCAAGGTTCAGGATATTTCCGCCGGGGCGCTGCTCGACGACGGTTCGGTGGTGCTGATCGTCGATGTCGAAGACATGCTGCGCTCGGTGGACAAACTGCTCAACACCGGGCGTCTGGAGCGCATTGCCCGCCATGGCAATCAGGCCGCCGAAGTGGCGCGCAAACGGATTCTGGTGGTCGACGACTCGCTGACCGTGCGCGAGTTGCAACGCAAGTTGCTGCTCAATCGCGGCTATGACGTGGCGGTCGCGGTGGACGGCATGGACGGCTGGAACGCGCTGCGTTCGGAGGACTTCGATTTGCTGATCACCGACATCGACATGCCGCGCATGGATGGCATCGAACTGGTCACCCTGTTGCGCCGCGACAACCGCCTGCAATCGCTGCCGGTGATGGTGGTCTCGTACAAGGATCGTGAAGAGGACCGGCGTCGTGGACTGGACGCTGGCGCCGACTATTATTTAGCCAAGGCCAGTTTTCATGACGACGCCCTGCTTGATGCAGTGGTTGAGCTCATTGGAGGAGCGCGGGCATGAAAATCGCAATCGTCAACGACATGCCCCTGGCGGTGGAGGCTTTGCGCCGCGCGCTGGCCTTCGAGCCGGCGCATCAGGTGGTCTGGGTCGCCAACAACGGCGCCGAGGCGGTGCGGTTGTGCGCCGAAAACACCCCGGATCTGATCCTGATGGACCTGATCATGCCGGTCATGGATGGCGTCGAAGCCACGCGACGGATCATGGCCGAAACCCCGTGCGCGATCGTTATCGTCACGGTCGACCGTCAGCAAAACGTGCACCGGGTTTTTGAAGCCATGGGCCACGGCGCGCTGGATGTGGTCGATACCCCGGCCATTGGTGCGGGGAACGCGCAGGAAGCGGCGGCGCCGTTGCTGCGCAAGATCCTCAACATCGGCTGGCTGATCGGCGAGAAAACCCCGCGCTCGCGTCCGGTGCCGACGCCTCACCGCAGTTCGGCGTCGTGCAAGCGGCTGGTGGCGATCGGCTCGTCTGCCGGCGGACCGGCCGCGCTGGAAGTCCTGCTCAAGGGCCTGCCACGCCATTTCTCGGCCGCCATCGTGCTGGTGCAGCACGTGGATCAGGTGTTTGCCGCGGGCATGGCCGAATGGCTGGCCAGCGCCAGTGGCCTCGATGTACGCCTGGCCCGCGAGGGCGAGCCACCGCAGGCCGGCGCGGTGCTGCTGGCCGGCACCAACCACCATATTCGTTTATTGAAAAACGGCACGCTGGCCTACACCGCCGAGCCGGTCAACGAGATCTACCGGCCTTCGATCGACGTGTTTTTCGAAAGTGTCGCCAGCTATTGGAACGGCGATGCCGTCGGGGTTTTATTGACCGGGATGGGACGCGACGGGGCGCAAGGGCTTAAGCTCATGCGCCAGCAGGGTTATCTGACCATCGCGCAGGACCAGCAAAGCAGTGCGGTGTACGGCATGCCCAAGGCAGCAGCGGCCATCGATGCGGCCGTCGAAATCCGTCCACTGGAAAAGATCGCGCCACGATTGCTGGAGGTATTCCCCAAATGAACAGGCTATTCCGCAATCCTGGCCCCCGCAGTACTCAGGTGACCGCCCATGAATGATTTACAGATCGACGACATTAAAACCGACGAAAACGCCGCCATGGTGTTGTTGGTGGACGATCAGGCGATGATCGGCGAAGCCGTGCGCCGTGGGCTGTCGAATGAAGAAAACATCGACTTCCACTTTTGCTCCGACCCGCACCAGGCCATCGCCCAGGCGGTACGGATCAAGCCGACGGTGATTCTGCAGGATCTGGTGATGCCCGGCCTCGACGGCCTGAGCCTGGTGCGCGAATACCGCAATCATCCGGCGACCAAGGACATCCCGATCATCGTCCTGTCGACCAAGGAAGACCCGCTGATCAAGAGCGCGGCGTTCTCGGCCGGGGCCAACGACTATCTGGTGAAACTGCCGGACACCATCGAGCTGGTGGCGCGCATCCGCTATCACTCGCGCTCCTACATGACCCTGCTGCAGCGCGATGCGGCGTACCGTGCGTTGCGCGTCAGCCAGCAGCAATTGCTCGACACCAACCTGGTGCTGCAACGGCTGATGAACTCCGATGGGCTGACCGGGCTGTCCAACCGCCGGCACTTCGACGAGTACCTGGAGCTGGAATGGCGCCGCTCGCTGCGCGACCAGAGCCAGTTGTCGTTGCTGATGATCGACGTCGATTACTTCAAGTCCTACAACGACAGCTTCGGCCACGTTGAAGGCGATGAGGCGCTGCGCAAGGTCGCCACGGCGATCCGCGACGCCAGCGCCCGACCGTCGGACCTGCCGGCCCGCTACGGCGGTGAAGAGTTCGCCCTGGTGCTGCCGAACACCTCGCCGGGCGGCGCACGACTGGTGGCGGAGAAACTGCGCCAGACCGTGGCGGCGCTGAAGATTCCGCACAACACCCCGGGCGACGGGGCGAGCCTGACCATCAGCATCGGTCTGGCGACCATGGTGCCGCAGGCGGGCAGCGATTGCCGGCTGCTGATTTCGGCGGCGGATCGTGGGTTGTACCTGGCGAAGAACAACGGGCGTAATCAGGTGGGTATCGAATAGGTTCGCAATCCCCCTGTGGGAGCGGGCTTGCTCGCGAATGCGGAGTATCAGTCGACATCGATGCTTAATGACACACCGCCTTCGCGAGCAAGCCC
>NZ_JASCPO010000229.1:0-9333 GCF_029960145.1 Pseudomonas sp. PS01299
GGGGATCAAGATATCCAGTTCACCCCGTACCAAAGTGGGAGCGTGGCTTGCCCGCGAAAGCGGTGGGTCAGGCAGCACAGATGTTGAATGTGCCAACGCCTTCGCGGGCAAGCCCGCTCCCACAGGTCTCAAGGGGGTTCTCGGGTTTACTCGGTAATCTTCGAGAAGTTGCGGTAGAACATGTCGCCCTCGCGGCTATCGGTCATCGAGTGCAACTGGAAGCTGCGATTAAGCCTGGCGCCGCCGTCACGGGTCAGGGGGGCCCAGACCAGGTTGGCACGGCGCATGGTCGACATGCTCATCATTTCGTCGAACGGGATCGACAGGTAGATGCCCTTGTCGAAGCTACCCTCCCCGTACTCGGCGCTGCCAGCAGTAGTAATCGTCGCCCAGGCACCGAAACGCACACCATTGAAAAACTCGCGGGAGATGTCCAGCGTACCGCCCCAGTCGCCGGCCAGATAACGACCGACGCTGACTGCTGCCAACGTGTCATACGGCAAATCGGTGTAACCGGTGATGTGCCCCGTCCAGACCGAGTAGTCGCGCAGGCCGAAACCCTGGTCGAACTCGCGCTGGCGCACATAGTTCAGATCCGCTCCCACCGACCAGCGCTCACCGGTCGGCCGGAACAGCACCTCACCGCCGACGCCGGCAAACATCGATTCCAGATAGCCGCCGTAGACCATGCCATACAGGTCCTTGTCCAACTGCTCGGCATGGCTGACCTGGAACAACGGCATGGTCACTTCCGAGGTGGTCAGGTACTGACGCAAGTCGGTACGCACCCGTGGCAGGCCGCTCGGCGCATCGTAGGTGAACTTGTCGAAGTTGTTCACCAGGTTGGCACTGAGCAGACCGTTCCACCAGGTGTTGCGGTTGAAGCGGTACTCGGCGTCCGCGTCGGCACTGAATTGATAGAGCAAACCATCCGGGCCGCCAACGTTCTGCTTGAAGCCCAGTCCAACGCCATAATTGAAGTGCTGCGGCGCTTCGCTGTAGAGGGTTTTCTCGTTGTGCGGCATCGCCGGGTTGATCTCGGTGGTGCGGTGCAACGACTCCAGCGGCTCCTCGTTGTTGATCACTTCGCGGAAGGTCTGGCGCGGCACGCTGGTCTCTTCCAGCGGCAGGTCGTAACGCTTGTTGACCACGGTGAACCAGTTGATGTCGTCGTTCACACTGTTGTCGAGAATCCGGCTCGCGCGGCCGACAGCCTTCGACGAATGGAAGTAGCGCTGCTGCTCGCCGTAGACGATCAACTCGGAATCACGCTGACTGATGCGCTCGACCTTGTACCCGGCATTCTGCTGCAAGCGTTGCGACACGTCGGCCCAGTTGACCTGTTCCATCGGCGTGGTCGGCATCTTCGCCGGCAGCGGTTCCGGCGTCGGGTCGTAGGTCTTGGCCGGCGCCTTGCGGCTGACGAAATTGGTGTGGAACGTGATGCCGAACATCGCCGTGTTGCCCCGCTCCCACGCCGCACTGACGTCCACCGAATCCGCCACCTTGAACACCGCGCCGAAGTTGATCGGCGAGTCTTGCTTGATCACGTTGTCCTTCGGCTCGTGCTTGTAATCGTTGCCTTCGTATTCGAGTTTCAGGCTGAGTCGATCCCACGGCGTCTGATAGCTCACACCACCGAAGAACGAAGGCTTGCCACGGAAGTACGAACCGGCGTTGACGTCGCCGGTGCCTTCCAGGGCCGGACGGGTCTTGAAGCGATCATCGAGATAGCCCAGCGGGTTGTCGAGGTCGCCGCGATTACCGAGATAACCCCAGGCAATGCCGGCGCTGAAATCGAAATTATCAAAGCGCTTGTTGGCGACGAAATATTCGCTGGCGAACAAGCCGGTACCGCCAATGTCTCGGAAGCCCAAAGCGACATCGGGGGCCCAGTGGGTTTCCTGCCACAGCCGGACTTTGGCATCGACCGCCTTGTCCTTATAGCTCTGGCTGCCGCTCATCGACTCCGGCCCGTACGGGCGGTTGGTGATGGCGGTGTAGCGGAACGAGCCTTCGAGCCAGTCCAGCGGCTGCAGCGACACGCTGTAGCGGCTGTAAGGCTCGGTGCGGTTGGCGTTGACGCTCAGCTCTCCGGCCGGAGCCATGCGCGCGGTCGGGGTCTGCAACAGACCGGTGCCGCCGAAATCATTTTGGGTAATACGCGGCTCGGCATGCACCAGACCGCACGGCAATAACAACACAGCTGCAAAACGTAACTTCAACGAACCACCTCAGCCAGCTGCGTGGCAATCAATTCGGCCAACTGCTGATTCAGTTCAGGAACAGGCGGATCCAGATCATCGTTTTTCACCGGCACCAGAATCTTGCTGCCGGCCACGGGGAACTGCCCGCTCTCGCGATTCCAATGCGCAATGCCCACCCGCCGCACCGCACCATTGGGCTGGATCAGCCACAGGTAATCGGCCTCGGCATCGTCCAGCGGCGTACAGCTTTCCAGATACTCACGCGCCTCCAGCAGCGGCTGATAAGGCAGGTGACAGGTTTCGGCGACCGCGCCCAACACTTGCACCTCGTCGACCCGTTTCGGGTAGATCAGCCGATCGCCGTCGTCCAAACGAATGTTGCGCGCGAAACCGACTTCCACCGCGACCGGATCGAGGTCCGCCACCTGTCGCCCGGTGACCGGCATTTGCCGCACCTGCTGAGCCAGGCGCAGCGCCAGCGCCGCGCGGCTCGGGCGGTCAAACAACGAAGCCATGCGCTGCAACACATCCAGATCAAACAACACCCCGGCCTTGAGCCGCGCCTGCTGTTCCAGCAACGACTGGCGCAGCAACACGCCGGCCAGCCAGTAACCTTCGGCATTCGGCACCGCCACGCTGATCACGTCGAGCAAGCGCCCGCCCGGCGGCAACTCCACCGGCCCTGGGTTGGCGACATCGCCGCTGACGGTGACCGCTGCCTGACTGATGCCGCTGAGCAACAGCAAACCTGCCGATAACATCCGTAAGCGCTTCACGGCAGATGCCTGCGATCAGGGGTCAGTTGCACGATGCGCACACGCATTTGCGCGGTCAGTTGCTGCTCGCTCTGCAGGATGAAACCGTCCAGCGGATCGACCCAGTAATGGTTGGTCGCGCGCAGCCCGATCGCCGGGACGTCGATACGTTCGTCGACACGCAGCACGGTGTATTCCTTGTCGAGAATTTGCAGGGTTTGCGTGGATCGACGGGAGAACCGGCTGTTGACGATCAAACCGACTTCCTGGCCCTTGTACAGGTCGATCCAGCGCTGACTGGTGAAGCCATCGGCGACTTGATGCAGGCCGCGCTTGAACGGCGCGTTGTCGGCCAGCCGCGTACCGTCCAGGTCGCCCTCGACGCCGAGGCCGATGGTGCGCACGGCGAGGCCATCACGCAGCAGCAACACCTGTTTGCCGGAAGCCACCCAGAACTGCAGGTCTTCCCGCTCGCGCACCAGCGCCAGCACCCCGGAGCCGGACGGTGTGGTCAGTTTGACTTGCGGGTACTTGACCTCGGCCACCTGCGCCGCACTCACGTCCAGCTCGTCCGGGCCGAGCACCGCCGACTTTAGGTTGCGCACCGAAGCGGTCATCAGCGGGTTACAGCCACACAACATCAAGGCCGCCATCAGGCAGACGCCAACTTTCAAGGTTTTCACGGTCGGCCTTATTTGCTGTTGTTACTGAATTCGCTCCAGTTCTTCGCAGCGGAAGCCCCGGTCCCGACAATCGATGCCGACGGCACCAGTTGGCTGATGAAGCGGTTCCAGCGCGTGACGTTGGCCGGGCCGACGTACACCACGTCCTGCGGACGCACTTCAAAGTGCGAAGCAAGTGCCATGGCGGTCGGCGACTGGGCTTCCAGTTGATAGATCTTCGCTGGCTCGACATCGAGGTTTTCCACCCCGCGAATCACGTACACCGCGTTGCCGTTGGAGGTGGTCTGGCTCAGACCGCCGACCGAACCGAGCACGTCGGAAAGGTTCATCGTCGCGGTCTTGAAACTCAGCGCACGGGGCTGATTGACTTCGCCCATGACGTAGATGCGCTTGTTGTCGTTGTACGGCAGGTACAGCTGATCGCCGCCCTTGAGGAAGACGTGCTGCAACTCGGAATCCTGCTGGTTGAGCGAGTCGAGATTGAGCGGATACACCCGGCCATTGCGCGTCAGCAACAAGCCAGACAAATCAGCATTGTTGGTGTCGATGCCGGCCGTACCGAGGGCTTCGACCACGCTCAGCGGGTTGGTGGAAATCGGTTGTGGCCCGGCCTTGGCCACGGCACCGGAAACCACCACTTTCTGACTGGCGAAACGCAGCACCGCGACATCCACTTGCGGCTCGGCGATGAACGCCGACAGCCGGGTTTCGATGTCCGAGCGCAGCTGTTGAATAGTCTTGCCGGCCGCCTGCACTTCCTTGATGAACGGGTAGTACAGCGTGCCATCGGAGCGCACCAGTCGACCGTTGGCGTCGATCTGCTGTTGTGCCCCCGATGGCGCGGTCAGCTCCGGGTGATCCCAGACCGTGATGTACAGCACATCGTTGCTGCCGATGCGGTATTCCGCAGGCGTTGCCAACAGTTCCGACGGTACCGTCTCACGCTTCTGCGTGGCACGGGTCATCGAGATCAGCTTGGGCGTGATCGGAATCAGCTCGACCCGACTGCTTTCGCTGGCGCCCTGGCGCGTGATGTCGCCAGTGCTCAGGTATTGGCCGGGGGAAAACATGCAACCTTGCAAAGCGATACTTGCCAACAGCAAAAGAGAAAAACTACGAGTCATAATGGCACTACGCTATTCAAGGGCGAATCTAAAAATAAAGTCACCCGACTTGCGTCGGGCGACCCTGTACTGCACTAACAAATGTTCCTGTTAGTTGTGCGTGCCGGTGGTGCCGGTAGTACCGGTGGTGCCAGTGGTACCGCCGTTGGCACTTCCGCCGCTGTTGGACGCTGCGACTGCACTGGCAACCATTGCAGTACTGGCAGCAGGCGCTGTAGAAGCCGCAACGCTGCCAGATACATTGGTCACCGCAGTTAGCGGCGCTTCAGCAGCGGACGCCCAGTTGCTCAACATCGTCAACAGGGCAATCGCCATCACTTTTTTCATATCAACTCCTTTCTAACATTCGACCTGTTAAAAACCGGTCTTTGTTAGCGGTGGTAGCGTTCAAGTCCGCGAAAAGCGCGAACAAGATCCGTCGTTCTTTCACAGTCTTACCCAACTGATAAAAGTCGAACGGCAGGTTTATATCTACGGACTTGCAAAAGGCATTTCCAGCGTATTTTCCCGACGATATCTAACAGCTGACCGAAACTAACATTCAGTATTAGAACGACATCATTCGAGATAACCGCGCGGATGATTCGATTGCCAGCGCCAGGTATCGGTGACCATGTCCTGCAAACTGCGCGTGGCTTTCCAGCCGAGTTCTTTTTGCGCTTTCGAGGCGTCGGCCCAGCTCTCGGCGATGTCCCCGCTGCGCCGTGGCATCACCCGGTACGGCACCGGACGTCCACTGGCTTGTTCGAAGGCATGCAGCACTTGCATCACGCTGTAGCCGTCGCCGGTGCCAAGGTTCCAGGTATGAATGCCCGGACGGTCGGCAATCGATTGCAAGGCTTTGAGATGGCCATCGGCGAGGTCGACGACGTGGATGTAATCGCGAACCCCCGTGCCGTCGATGGTCGGGTAATCGTCGCCGAAGATCGATAACTCCTGCAGGCTGCCGACCGCGACCTGGCTGATGTAAGGCAGCAGGTTGTTGGGGATGCCGCTGGGGTCTTCGCCCATATGCCCGCTGTGATGCGCGCCGATCGGGTTGAAGTAACGCAGCAAGGCGATGCTCCAGCGCGGCTCGGCCTGGCTCAGGTCGCGCAGCACGTTCTCGACGATCAGCTTGGATTGACCGTAAGGATTGGTCGGAATGCCGGTGGGGAAATCCTCGCGGATCGGCATCTGCTCAGGCTCGCCATACACCGTGGCCGAAGAGCTGAACACCAGCCGGAACACCCCCGCTGCGGCCATCGACTGACACAAGGTGATGCTGCCGCCGACGTTGTTCTCGTAGTAATCCAGCGGCTTGCGCACGCTCTCGCCGACGGCTTTGAGCCCGGCAAAATGCAGCACCGCGTCGATCGCATGCTCTTGGAAAATCCGGTCGAGCAACGCCCGGTCGCAGACATCGCCGCGAATCATCAGCGCGCTTTTGCCGCAGATACCTTCTATCGCGTGCAATGCCGCATCGCTGCTGTTGCAAAGATTATCCAGTACAACAACTTCATAACCTGCTTCAAGCAGCGCAAGTGTGGTGTGCGAGCCGATATAGCCGGCGCCACCCGTTACCAGAATCTTCATAGCGCGGTCCGTCATTGGATAAGTGACAAGTAGCCTGTCAAGTCCCTTTCATTGAATCTGTGGCGCACCACACAAATAAGGACGACAACAGCCTTAAACAAAATTAGTTCAACCACTGGCAATAAATATTTTTGCAGGTCAAACTGTATTGCCCGGTACTTATTAGCACCCCAAGTACACTCATCACTATCAACAGATACCGACTAAAAATAACTAATAACGCCTTAACCGACATCTCATAACATTGTCATGTTTTACCCCCTGCGCTAATTGCCATTAACAACCTGACTCAGGTATTAAAGTACTCGTTCAATAATCATTGAAACTTGTGCGCCTTGATAAGTGCGCGCATCCGTTGCCTGTGTTCCATGACTGTCCAGGATACTTTTATGATTCGTAAATGTTTGTTCCCCGCTGCCGGTTACGGCACGCGTTTCTTGCCGGCGACCAAAGCCATGCCCAAAGAAATGCTGCCGATCGTCAACAAGCCGTTGATCGAATACGCCGTTGAAGAAGCACGGGACGCCGGCCTGCAACACATGGCCATCGTCACCGGTCGGGGCAAGCGTGCGCTGGAAGACCACTTCGACATCAGCTACGAACTCGAACACCAGATCCGCGGCACCGAGAAAGAGAAGTTCCTCGCCGGCACCCGCGAGCTGATCGACACCTGCACCTTCTCCTACACCCGTCAGGTGGAAATGAAGGGCCTCGGTCACGCGATTCTCAGCGGCCGCCCGTTGATCGGCGATGAACCTTTCGCCGTGGTGCTGGCCGACGACTTGTGCCTGAACCTGGAAGGTGACGGCGTGCTGTCGCAGATGATCCAGCTGTACAAGAAATTCCGCTGCTCGATCGTCGCCATCCAGGAAGTCCCGGCCGACCAGACCCACAAATACGGGGTGATCGCCGGCGAGCTGATTTCCGAGGGCATCTACCGGGTCAATAACATGGTGGAAAAACCGGCGCCGCAGGATGCCCCGTCGAACCTGGCGATCATCGGCCGCTACATCCTGACGCCGGACATCTTCGACCTGATCGCCGACACCCAACCGGGCAAGGGCGGCGAGATCCAGATCACCGACGCGCTGATGAAACAGGCGCAGAACGGTTGCGTGCTGGCTTACAAGTTCAAGGGCCTGCGCTTTGACTGCGGCGACGCCGAGGGTTACCTGCAGGCAACCAACTTCTGCTACGACAACGTCTACCTCAAGGGCCGCTGAGACGGTCCCCGCCCACTTCTCTTTTCAGGAGGCAACCCATGAACATGGCACAGCATGCAGCAGAGATTGAACGGGAGGTGGGCAACCTCGGGGTGGTCAGCTGGCTGTCACACCATCAGCCGTTGCCCAGCGCCAACGAGTCATGGCTGGGCAGTATTTTGCTGGTGGAACGCATCGGCATGTTTCCCTCGTCCGGCGACATTCGCCGCACGCTGGCGGATCCCTATCCCCTGCTCGCCCATCTGAAACAACGGTATGCCGAGCAGGCGCTGGAAATGGACGATCGTGATGGCCTGAAGGTGATCTTCAGCGACTGGCGCTTCCGCGTACGCCTGTGCTGCAACGAGCCGGCGATCATCATCAATGTCGAGACGCGGTGTGCCACGCAACTGATGCCGCAGAAAACGGCTGAGCTCCTGAGCCAGATAGATAACTTCAAATAAAACACGCCCCTGTAGGAGCTGCGGCACGCTGCGATCTTTTGATTTCTTTTTCAAGATCAAAAGATCGCAGCCTTCGACAGCTCCTACAGGGGTTTCGTTGGGTCGCAACTGTCCGCGTTGATGCCACTGACGATCCAGCGATAGAAGTAATCGGCAATCACTTTCCCGCCCGTGGCCGGCTGCGGATGAATCTTGTCCGGGCCGATCATCGCCGCCGCATAGCGTTTGACGTCAGGGCCGAACGCGCATTGCAGATTGGCAAACCCCATCTGCTGCTCGTGCGCCCACGGCTGCAAGACCTGTGCATACGCCGACATCGGATAGGCGCTGGAACGCGTGGTGTCCTGACGCATGATCAGGTTGATGCTCGCCGCCGGTTGGATCTCGCGGATCATCGCCACCAGGCCCTGAACGTTGTGCAGGTATTGTTCGGGTTTGACCCCGAAGCCCTGATCGTTGCCGCCGAGCATGATCAGGTAAACGTCGGCGGGGATCTTCGACACGGCGGCTTTCCACTGCACCTGCCATTGCGGGTCCTGGTGATAGAAATCCACGGATGCCGCGCCCGAGGCCGCCAGTTTCGAAACACGCACGCCGTGCTGCTCGTTGCTCAGCCACAGGCCAAACAAGGTCGGTGCGCCCTTCACCACTTCCAGTTTGAATGACCAGTCTGGCGCTGAAGAGAGACCTGCAAGCGGTACTTCCTGAACGCCCGAACCCTTGAGCGTCAATGGCTGCCAGTCTTCCGAGGGTGTCCAACGGTAGCGCAGCTCACTGGCTTCGCCGTTGCCCAGATAGAGCAATTTCGCCTGGGTGACTTGGGTGTCGATGGCCGGTGTCGGGCTGGCATCGATTTGCAGCCAGGCACCGGGCTTGCCGGTCACCGTGCGGCTGTCGGGGCTGGCCTGACCGAGGCCAGACACTTGCCAGCCACCGCCGAAGTACTTTTCGCTGCTGCGGGTGTATTTGAAATGCGTGCCCCCCAGCGCCGCGCCATGGTTGAAACCGACATAGCCGGGGCCGGCAAAACCGACCTCCCCAGCCACGCGCTGCACCAGTTTGTTCAGGTAGAAATCCTGCCCGGCGCTGTAGCTGTCGCCGATCACCGAGACCGACAAGACCTTCCCGGCCTTGCCTTCGCGCCACTGCGCAAAGCGCTCGCGGGCATCGCCTACTTCCACCACCGACGCCGCGACGGGCTGAGCGTCATTTACTGCCAACATGCATTATTTCCTTCAGTCTGGAATGGCCCCTTCGCGAGCAAGCCCGCTCCCACATTGGATCTCGGCAACTCACACAATCCCTGTGGGAGCGGGCTTGCTC
>NZ_JASCPO010000022.1:0-46801 GCF_029960145.1 Pseudomonas sp. PS01299
TGCGGAGGGTCAGTCACTGAAATGTGAAACTGAAACACCGCATTCGCGAGCAAGCCCGCTCCCACATTTGGATTCAAGCAATAAGTGCAGCTGTGGATAACTCAGCTTTTCTTGATCTTCTCAGGGCGCTTCCAGCCATCGATATTCTTTTGCCGCGCCCGACCAACGGCCAACTGGGCGTTATCCACATTCTGGGTGATGGTCGAACCAGCCGCGGTGGTTGCCCCGGAAGAGATATCCACAGGTGCCACCAACGAGTTATTGGAGCCGATGAACACATCTTCGCCCAACACGGTTTTCCACTTGTTGGCGCCATCGTAGTTGCAGGTAATGGTGCCCGCGCCAATGTTGGTGCGGGCGCCGATTTCCGCGTCGCCCAGATAGGTCAGATGCCCGGCCTTGGCGCCCTCACCCATGCGCGCGTTTTTCAGTTCGACAAAGTTACCCACATGCGCGCGTGCTTCGAGCACCGTGCCCGGACGCAGACGGGCGAACGGACCGGCATCGCTGCCTTCACCCAGCACCGCACCTTCGATGTGGCTGTTGGCTTTGATCACCACGCCTTTGCGCAGGGTGCTGTCCTTGATCACGCAGTTTGGGCCGATCACCACGTCGTCCTCGATGACAACATTACCTTCGAGAATCACGTTGATGTCGATCAGCACATCGCGACCGACGGTGACTTCGCCACGCACATCGAAACGCGCCGGGTCACGCAGGGTCACGCCTTGCGCCATCAGCCGGCGGCCGGCGCGCAGCTGGTAATGCCGCTCCAGTTCCGCCAGTTGCTTACGATCATTGGCGCCCTGCACTTCCATCGGGTCGTGCGGTTGTTCAGTGGCCACCACCAAACCATCGCTGACCGCCATTTCGATCACGTCGGTCAAGTAGTACTCGCCCTGGGCATTGTTGTTCGACAGGCGGCTCATCCAGTCGGCCAGGCGATTGGCCGGGACGGCGAGAATGCCGGTATTGCCTTCGGTGATTGCGCGCTGGGCTTCGCTGGCATCTTTGTGCTCAACGATGGCTGCGACCTTGCCGTCAGCATCACGCACGATGCGGCCGTAACCGGTCGGATCTTCCAGCTCGACGGTCAACAGGCCCATCTGCCCCGGTACGACGTGTTTAAGCAGGCGCTGCAGGGTTTCGACCTCGATCAATGGCACGTCACCGTAGAGGATCAACACGGTGTCGGCGCTGATGAACGGCACAGCCTGAGCCGTTGCATGACCAGTGCCCAATTGCTTGTCCTGCAGCACGAAATTCAAATCGTCAGCCGCCAGACGCTCACGCACCACATCGGCACCGTGGCCGATCACCACATGAATGCGCTGTGGATCGAGCTGCCGTGCGCTGTGGATAACATGCCCAAGCATGGAATTGCCGGCTACCGGGTGCAGCACTTTCGGCAACGCCGAACGCATACGGGTGCCTTGACCGGCCGCGAGGATAACGATTTCGAGAGACATGACTGGCTACCAATCCTGGGTGGTCAGCAACTGCGACCGGGTTGTAAAAATCGGAAAAGAAAAAAGGGTAGCCGAGGCTACCCTTTTTTATCAATCGCACAACAAGTGGCTGACGGATTAACCGCCAAACTTCTTGCGGATCTGCTGGACGGTGCGCAGCTGAGCTGCAGCCTCGGCCAGACGTGCGGACGCAGCTCCGTAGTCGAAATCTGCGCTCTTCTCGTGCAGAGCAGCTTCGGCAGCCTTGAGAGCTGCCTGGGCTTGAGCTTCATCCAGGTCGGCGGCACGTTGCACGGTATCGGCAAGCACCTTGACCATGTTCGGCTGAACCTCGAGGAAACCACCGGAGATGTAGAACACCTCGGCTTCCCCGCCTTGCTTGATCAGGCGGATCGGACCTGGCTTCAGATTAGTGATCAGCGGCGCGTGACCCAGAGCGATACCAAGATCACCCAGTGCACCGTGCGCAATCACCATCTCGACCAGGCCGGAAAAGATTTCCCCTTCCGCGCTGACGATATCGCAATGGACTGTCATAGCCATCTGATTGCCTCAACCTAAATTAGCGCCCGTTGCCGGGCGCCGGGATTACAGTTTCTTGGCTTTCTCGATCGCTTCTTCGATGCCGCCAACCATGTAGAACGCTTGTTCTGGCAGGTGGTCGTAGTCACCGTTGAGGATGCCTTTGAAGCCAGCAATGGTGTCTTTCAGGGAAACGTATTTACCCGAAGCACCGGTGAAGACTTCAGCCACGAAGAACGGCTGCGACAAGAAGCGCTGGATCTTACGAGCACGGTTAACCAACTGTTTGTCGGCTTCCGACAGCTCGTCCATACCCAGGATCGCGATGATGTCTTTCAGCTCTTTGTAACGTTGCAGAACGTACTGAACGCCGCGAGCGGTGTCGTAGTGGTCCTGACCGATTACGTTCGGATCCAGCTGGCGCGAAGTCGAATCCAGTGGATCTACCGCTGGGTAGATACCCAGGGAAGCGATGTCACGGGACAGAACGACGGTGGCGTCCAAGTGGGCGAAGGTGGTCGCTGGCGACGGGTCGGTCAAGTCATCCGCAGGTACGTATACCGCCTGGATCGAGGTGATCGAACCTTCTTTGGTCGAAGTGATACGTTCTTGCAGAACGCCCATCTCTTCAGCCAGGGTCGGCTGGTAACCTACTGCCGAAGGCATACGGCCCAGCAGTGCGGATACTTCAGTACCGGCCAGGGTGTAACGGTAGATGTTGTCGACGAACAGCAGAACGTCGTTACCTTCGTCACGGAACTTCTCGGCCATGGTCAGGCCGGTCAGGGCTACGCGCAGACGGTTTCCCGGCGGCTCGTTCATCTGACCGTAAACCAGTGCCACTTTGTCCAGAACGTTGGAGTCCTTCATCTCGTGGTAGAAGTCGTTACCCTCACGAGTACGCTCACCCACACCGGCGAACACGGAATAACCGCTGTGCTCGATGGCGATGTTACGGATCAGTTCCATCATGTTTACGGTTTTGCCTACACCGGCACCACCGAACAGACCGACTTTACCGCCTTTGGCGAACGGGCAAACCAGGTCGATAACCTTGATGCCGGTTTCCAGCAGGTCGTTGCCGCCTGCTTGCTCAGCGAACGAAGGTGCTGCGCGGTGAATGCCCCAGCGCTCTTCGGTGTCGATTGGACCGGCTTCGTCGATCGGGTTACCCAGAACGTCCATGATCCGGCCCAGAGTCGCTTTACCGACCGGTACGGAGATGGCTGCGCCGGAATCGGTAACTTCCAGACCGCGCTTCAAGCCCTCGGTGGAACCCATCGCAATGGTACGAACCACGCCGTCGCCCAGCTGTTGCTGAACTTCCAGAGTGGTTTCGGCCGCGCTGACTACTTTCAGCGCGTTGTAGATGCTCGGTACGCTGTCGCGTGGAAATTCCACGTCGATAACGGCGCCGATGATTTGAACGATACGTCCGCTACTCATAGCTGGATCCTCTGAATATTTGAACCGTTAAACCGCGGCAGCGCCGCCGACGATTTCCGAGATCTCTTGGGTGATCGCAGCCTGACGCGCCTTGTTGTAGATCAGCTGCAAATCGCTGATCAAATCACCGGCGTTGTCGGTAGCGTTCTTCATCGCGATCATCCGCGCAGCTTGTTCAGCTGCGTTGTTCTCGACCACCGCCTGGTACACCTGCGACTCCACGTAGCGCACCATCAAGCCGTCAAGCAGCTCTTTGGCGTCTGGTTCGTAGAGGTAGTCCCAGTGGTGCTTGAGTTCTTGATCCGGGGTTGCCACCAGTGGAATCAACTGCTCCACGGTAGGCTGTTGTGTCATGGTGTTGATGAACTTGTTGGATACCACGGACAGGCGATCGATACGGCCCTCCAGGTAGGCATCCAGCATCACCTTGACGCTGCCGATCAAATCATTGATCGACGGCTCTTCACCCAGGTGGCTGATAGCTGCAACGACGTTACCGCCGAAGTTGCGGAAAAAGGCCGCACCCTTGCTACCGACTACACACAGATCAATCTCGACGCCGTTTTCGCGGTTTACCGCCATGTCCTTGACCAGGGCCTTGAACAGGTTGGTGTTCAAGCCGCCGCACAAACCACGGTCACTGCTCACGACGACATAACCGACGCGCTTTACTTCACGGTCGATCATGAACGGGTGGCGGTATTCCGGGTTGGCGTTGGCCAGATGCCCAATTACCTGGCGGATACGCTCCGCATAAGGACGGCTGGCTGCCATGCGCATTTGTGCCTTGCGCATTTTGCTCACCGCCACTTTTTCCATGGCGCTGGTAATTTTTTGCGTGCTTTTGATGCTCGCAATCTTACTGCGAATCTCTTTTGCGCCTGCCATGTAACACCTATCAGGTTAGCAAGCGGGAGCCTTGCGGCTCCCGCTGCGGCTTACCAGGTTTGGGTGGCCTTGAACTTCTCGATACCGGCTTTCATGCCAGCGTCGATTTCGTCATTGAAGTCACCTTTAACGTTGATCTTAGCCATCAAATCGGCGTGATCGCGGTTGAAGAAAGCAATCAGCGCTTGTTCGAAGCTGCCGATCTTGGCGATTTCAATGTCAGTCAGGAACCCACGCTCAGCGGCATACAGCGACAGCGCCATGTCAGCGATCGACATTGGTGCGTATTGCTTCTGCTTCATCAGCTCGGTAACGCGCTGACCATGCTCAAGTTGCTTACGGGTCGCTTCGTCCAGGTCAGAAGCGAACTGGGCGAATGCCGCCAGTTCACGGTACTGAGCCAGAGCGGTACGGATACCACCGGACAGCTTCTTGATGATCTTGGTCTGAGCGGCACCACCCACACGGGATACCGAAACACCGGCGTTCACTGCAGGGCGGATGCCCGAGTTGAACATGGCCGATTCCAGGAAGATCTGACCGTCGGTGATGGAAATCACGTTGGTCGGAACGAACGCGGAAACGTCGCCAGCCTGGGTTTCGATGATTGGCAGTGCGGTCAGGGAACCGGTTTTGCCGGTCACTGCGCCGTTGGTGAACTTCTCTACGTATTCTTCCGAAACGCGGGATGCGCGCTCCAGCAGACGGGAGTGGAGATAGAACACGTCGCCTGGGTAAGCTTCACGGCCTGGTGGACGGCGCAGCAGCAGGGAAATCTGGCGGTAAGCCACTGCTTGCTTGGACAGATCGTCATAAACGATCAGCGCGTCTTCACCGCGGTCGCGGAAGAATTCACCCATGGTGCAACCGGAGTACGGTGCCAGGAATTGCAGCGCAGGAGATTCCGAAGCACTGGCAGCCACGATGATCGTGTTGGCCAGGGCGCCGTTTTCTTCCAGCTTGCGAACCACGTTGGCGATGGTCGATTGCTTCTGACCGATCGCTACGTAGACGCAGAAAATGCCGCTGTCTTTCTGGTTGATGATCGCGTCGATCGCCAGAGCGGTTTTACCGATCTGACGGTCACCGATGATCAGCTCACGCTGGCCACGGCCGACAGGGATCATGGCATCGACAGCCTTGTAGCCAGTCTGTACAGGCTGGTCTACCGACTTACGCCAGATCACGCCCGGTGCAACTTTCTCGACCGCGTCGGTCAAGGTGTTGCCCAGTGGACCTTTGCCGTCAACAGGGTTACCCAGTGCATCGACTACGCGACCCAGCAGTTCCTTACCCACCGGAACTTCGAGGATGCGGCCGGTGCACTTGGCGCTCATGCCTTCAGCCAGACTGGTGTATGCGCCCAGTACAACGGCACCTACGGAGTCTTGCTCCAGGTTGAGGGCCATACCGTAGACGCCGCCCGGAAACTCGATCATCTCGCCGTACATGACGTCGGCCAGACCGTGAATCCGCACGATGCCGTCAGATACGCTGACGACAGTGCCTTCGTTACGGGCTTGGGAGGTCACATCGAGCTTGTCGATGCGGCCCTTGATAATTTCACTTATTTCGGAAGGATTGAGTTGCTGCATTGCTCTGCTGCCCCTTCAAACTCAAGATTTCAATGCTTCGGCAAGTTTCGCGATTTTGCCGCGAATCGAGCCATCGATAACCAGGTCGCCGGCGCGGATAACGACACCCCCTATAAGGGCAGCATCCTCCGCAACTTGCAGGCGCACTTCCCGGTTGAGTCGTGCACTGAGAACCTTGGCGAGTTTGTCTTGCTGTTCTTGGTTCAATGCGAAAGCACTGGTCACTTCAACGTCTACCGACTTCTCTTGTTCGGCCTTGTACAGGTCGAACAGAGCGGCGATCTCCGGCAGAAGCGGGAGACGGTCGTTTTCGGCAACGACATTGATGAAGTTCTGTGCCTTGGCATCAAACTTGTCGCCGCACACGTCAATGAACGTGGCGGCCTTTTCTGCGCTCGTCAGTCGCGGGGCCTTGAGCACGCGCTGCATGGTGTCATCTTGTGACACCGCTGCAGCCAGGCCGAGCATGGCTGACCAATTGGCCAGTTGCTGGTGGGCCTGAGCGTGCTCGAAGGCCGCCTTAGCGTAAGGTCGGGCCAACGTGGTCAGTTCTGCCATGATCGCCCTCGCTTAGATTTCAGCAGCCAGTTGGTTAACCAGCTCTGCGTGCGCGTTTTGATCGATTGTGGCACCCAGGATCTTCTCGGCGCCGCCGACAGCCAGCAAGCCCACTTGGGCGCGCAGCTTGTCTTTGACACTGTTCAGTTCCTGTTCGATCTCGGCTTGAGCCTGAACCTTCACACGGTCAGCGTCGATACGGGCTTTTTCAACAGCCTCTTCAACGATCTGGTTACCGCGTTTCTTGGCTTGCTCGATGATTTCAGCTGCCTGAGCTTTCGCTTCGCGCAGTTGCTGACCCGCTTTCTCTTGGGCCAACTCCAGGTCGCGAGCTGCACGGCTGGCAGCGTCCAGACCATCAGCGATCTTCTTTTGACGTTCGTGCAGAGCAGCGATGACCGGAGGCCATACGAACTTCATGCAGAACAGTACAAAAATCAGGAACGCAACGGACTGGCCAATCAGGGTCGCATTAATGTTCACGCCAACACCTCGCAGTTACGTTGTCCATCACACCAAATTACTCGGAAGAATCCGGGTAATTAGCCAGCGATCTGACCAACGAACGGGTTCGCAAAGGTGAAGAACAGAGCGATACCAACACCGATCATGGTTACGGCGTCGAGCAGACCGGCAACGATGAACATTTTAACTTGCAGCATTGGAACCATTTCTGGCTGACGCGCTGCGCCTTCCAGGAACTTGCCGCCCAGCAGGCCGAAACCAATTGCGGTACCCAGTGCGCCCAGGCCGATCAACAGTGCAACAGCGATAGCGGTTAGACCAACTACAGTTTCCATCTTTCCTCCCGACTTTTACGTCGTATGGTTTAGGTTTTTTAGATTAAAGCGGTAAAACAAATCGTTTCAGAGGCCCGGTTAAGAGCCCCCTCCCGTTTGACCGGGAGGGACATCAGATCAGCCGAGGCTGCTCTTAATGGTTTTCTTCGTGCGCCATCGACAGGTAGACGATGGTCAGCATCATGAAGATGAACGCCTGCAGGGTGATGATCAGGATGTGGAACACAGCCCACGCCCACTGCAGAACAACGCCCAGGCCACTCAGCCAGAGCAGGCCGCTGCCGAACATCACAGCGATCAGAATGAACACCAGCTCGCCGGCATACATGTTGCCGAACAGACGCAGGGCCAGAGAGATCGGCTTGGCGATCAGGGTCACGAATTCCAGCAGGAAGTTCACCGGGATCAGCAGGGCCTGAACGAAGATGTTCTTGCTGCCGAACGGGTGCAGGGTCAGTTCGCCGATGAAGCCGCCGATGCCCTTGACCTTGATGCTATAGAAAATGATCAGTGCGAAAACCGAGAACGCCATGCCCAGGGTCGCGTTCGGGTCGGTGGTCGACACGGCACGGAACGGGATGTGGTGGTCGCCGGTGATCAGGATGGCCAGCTGAGGAATCCAGTCGACCGGTACCAGGTCGACGGCGTTCATCAGGAACACCCAGACGAAGATGGTCAGTGCCAGCGGTGCGATCACCGGGCTACGGCCATGGAAGCTGTCTTTCACGCTGCCATCGACGAATTCGACCAATACTTCAACGAAGTTCTGCAAAGCACCTGGCTGACCCGATGTTGCTTTCTTTGCCGCCATGCGGAAAAGGAAAACGAAGATCAGACCCAGCGCGACCGACCAGCCGAGGGTATCGACGTGGAAAGCCCAGAAGCCCATTTCCTTGGCTTCTGCTGCGGTATGGGCAAAGCCCCAGCCGCCGTTAGGTAGCTGACCGAAGGTCAGGTTCTGCAAGTGGTGCTGGATATAGCCCGAAGCGGTTGTTTCTGCCATGGTTGCCTCAAACGCCCTAAGGTCTCGAAAGTCTTGTTCTCATCAGCAGGGGAGCGAACCAGCTGACCGACTGAGTCAGCACGAAAGCGCCGAATACTGCGATCGGCGCCAATGGCTTCACACCTGCAAACACCAGTGCAAACAGCACTGCCGTCAAAATCAGTTTGCCTGCCTCGCCGGCATAAAATGACCGGACGATGGACTGGGCTGCTCGGGCGCCGGAAAACCGAAATGCCTTGTGAGCGAAATAAACATTGGGCAGCAAGGCTATCAGGCCTCCGCAAAGTCCCGAGTATCCGGCAACGACTCCGTGCCATTGCCAGAGCGCCAAAGCGGCAATGAGCAAAATGACAAATTGAGCCATCAACACCGGAAAAACCGCCAGGCGATGGAACGGCAGGCGGTTTGGCTTGCGGGTTTCCATCACGTTTGCTCTCCAATGGTCGGCTGCCAGAATTCAATAACTTGGCATAATTTGTGCCGACAAAATGCGCGCAGAGTATAGGGGCGGTTCTGCCCCTATTCAACTGTCAGGTAGTGATTTCCGACTGCGCGCTACATGAGGAAATGTTTCAGCGGATGTGTGCGAGCACACCTTGAAGCTCATCGAGGGAGTTGTAACCGATCACCAGCTGACCTTTTCCCTTCTTGCCGTGGCGAATCTGCACCGCAGAGCCTAGGCGCTCGGCCAGACGCTGTTCGAGCCGGGCGATATCCGGGTCGGGTTTGGCCGCTTCCACAGGCTCCGGTTTGCCACTCAACCACTGACGAACCAGTGCCTCGGTTTGGCGCACAGTCAGGCCGCGTGCGACAACATGTCGCGCCCCTTCCACCTGCTGATTGTCCGGCAGACCGAGCAAAGCACGGGCATGACCCATTTCCAGGTCACCGTGGGACAGCATGGTCTTGATGACTTCCGGCAGTGCAATAAGTCGCAACAGGTTAGCCACAGTCACGCGGGACTTACCCACAGCCTCGGCCACCTGCTGTTGAGTGAGCTGGAATTCCTGCTGCAGACGCTGCAAGGCGACGGCTTCCTCAATCGGGTTCAGGTCTTCACGCTGGATGTTCTCGATCAGCGCAATGGCGATCGCGGTCTCATCCGGCACATCACGAACCATCGCCGGGATGGTTTCCTGGCCGGCCTGCTGGCTGGCGCGCCAGCGGCGTTCGCCGGCGATGATTTCGAAACGGCCACCGCCAATCGGGCGCACCACGATCGGCTGCATCACGCCTTGCGCCTTGATCGACTGCGCCAGCTCTTCCAGCGCCTGCGGGTCCATGTCGCGGCGTGGCTGGTATTTGCCACGCTGCAGCAGATCCAGCGGCAGGTGTTGCAGCTCACGGGTATCGGCCTGCGCCGCCTGTTCTTCCAGCGCGCTGACGGTCGGACCACTCAGCAGTGCATCCAGTCCACGTCCGAGACCTCGTTTCTTGACGGCCATGGGGATTCCTTAAGTTGGCTGGGCAGCGGCGATGCGTGAATTTTTGCGCTGACGGCGAACCATCTCGCCCGCCAGGGCCAAATAGGCCAGCGCGCCGCGCGATTGCTTGTCGTAGGCCAGTGCCGGCATACCGTAGCTCGGTGCTTCGGCCAGGCGGATGTTGCGCGGGATCACTGTGTCGTATAGCTGCTCGCCAAAGTGTTCCTTGAGCTGCGCCGAAACATCGTTCATCAGGCTCAGCCGCGGGTCGTACATGGTGCGCAGCAGACCTTCGACCTTGAGGTTGGGGTTCAGCAGTTCGGCGATGCGCTTGATGTTATCCACAAGGTCGCTCAAGCCTTCGAGCGCAAAGTATTCGCACTGCATGGGGATAATCACCCCGTCAGCGGCGACCAGTGCGTTCAATGTGAGCATCGACAGCGACGGCGGGCAGTCGATCAAAATGTAATCGTAGTTTTCACGGATCGGCGCCAGCGCGCTGCGCAGACGGCTTTCCTTCATCTGCATTTCCAGCAGAACCACTTCGGCCGCGGTCAGGTCGCGGTTGGCCGGCAGCAGTTGATAACCGCCGTGCTCGGAGTAGTGCATGGCCTGGGCCAGATCGCATTCGCCGATCAGCAGGTCGTAGACCGAGTTTTCCAGGCCATGTTTATCCACACCGCTACCCATGGTGGCGTTGCCCTGTGGATCGAGATCGATCAACAGCACCCGGCGCTTGGTCGCGACCAGGGATGCTGCGAGGTTGATGCAGGTGGTGGTCTTGCCCACACCACCCTTCTGGTTCGCTATCGCGAATACCTTAGCCATTCTTGCTTGTGTTCCCAATCATGCCGTGCGGCGCAGTATCAGCAGATGGCGTTGGCCTTGGCAACCGGGTACGGCCAGGGCGTGTTCGCTATCGAGTTTGAAGTCTGCCGGCAATGCTACCAGCTCATCGGCCGGATGAACGCCCTTCATTGCCAGCCAGCGCGTGTCGGCATCGCCGAGGTGGCGAGTCCAGTTGGTGAAGTTCTCCATACTGCTGAAAGCCCGGGAAATGATCCCGTTGAATGGCTGGGCAGGCTGGAAGGCTTCGACGCGACTGTGGATAACTTGCAGGTTATCCAGTTTGAGTTCGAGTTTGACCTGAGTCAGGAAGCGGGTTTTCTTGCCGTTGCTGTCCAGACAGGTGACTTGCGAGTCCGGATACAGGATCGCCAGCGGAATGCCGGGCATGCCGCCGCCACTGCCAACATCGAGCCAACGGCCGTTTTCGATGAACGACATCACGCTCAAGCTATCGAGCAGATGCCGCGAAACCATTTCATCAGGATCGCGCACTGCAGTCAGGTTGTAGGCCTGGTTCCATTTGATCAACAGGGCCAGGTAACCCAGCAGCAATTCGTGCTGGGCTGCGCTGAGATTGACACCGAGCTCGCGGGCTCCTGTGGATAACTCTTCGGCGTGTTGCGAAGTGACCTTAGAACTCAAGCGCTTTGCTCCAACTGACGGCCCGCGCCGCGTTTTTTCAAATGAATCATCAACAGCGAAATCGCTGCCGGGGTCACGCCCGGGATCCGCGAAGCCTGGCCGAGCGTCTCCGGACGCGTCGCACCGAGCTTGCTCTGAATCTCCTTGGAGAGACCGGAAATGTTGGTGTAATCGATATCCACAGGCAATTTCGTGTCTTCACTGGCGCGCAGACGGGCGATTTCGTCCTGTTGACGGTCGATGTAACCGGCGTATTTGGTCTTGATTTCAACCTGTTCGGCGACCTGTGGATCTTCGGCGCCCTGCCCGGTCACTTCGACCAGACCAGCGTAGTCGATTTCCGGACGGCTCAAGAGGTTGAGCAAGTTGTATTCGTGAGTCAGCGGCGTGCCGAATTTTTCCGCAATCGCATCGCCCTGCTGGGTGCCCGGGCGAACCCAGGTGCTCTTCAGGCGCTGCTCTTCGAGTTCGATGCTTTCGCGTTTCTTGCAGAAGGCCGCCCAACGCGCGTCATCGACCAGACCCAGTTCGCGACCTTTTTCGGTCAGGCGCAGGTCGGCGTTGTCCTCGCGCAGAATCAGGCGGTACTCGGCACGGGAAGTGAACATGCGGTACGGCTCTTGGGTACCGAGGGTGATCAGGTCGTCGACCAGCACGCCGATGTACGCCTCATCGCGACGCGGACACCAGGCTTCTTTGCCCTTCGCGCGCAGCGCAGCGTTGGCCCCGGCGAGCAAACCTTGCGCACCGGCTTCTTCGTAACCAGTGGTGCCGTTGATCTGGCCAGCAAAGAACAGGCCGCCGATAACTTTGGTTTCCAGGCTGTATTTCAGGTCACGCGGGTCGAAGTAGTCGTACTCGATCGCATAACCCGGACGCACGATGTGCGCGTTTTCCATGCCGCGGATCGATTGCACGATCTGCAATTGCACGTCGAACGGCAAGCTTGTGGATATCCCGTTCGGGTACAGCTCATGGGTGGTCAGGCCTTCCGGCTCGATGAACACCTGATGGCTTTCCTTGTCGGCAAAGCGATGAATCTTGTCTTCGATCGACGGGCAGTAGCGCGGACCGATGCCCTCGATTTCGCCGGCAGCGGAATACATCGGCGAACGATCGAGGTTCGCCGCGATGATTTCGTGGGTGCGCGCGTTGGTATGGGTAATCCAGCAACTGACCTGGCGCGGATGCTGTTCTTTTTTGCCCATGAACGACATGACGGGGATCGGCGTATCGCCCGGTTGCTCGGTCATGACCGAGAAATCCACAGATTTGCCATCGATGCGCGGTGGCGTACCGGTTTTCAGGCGACCGACACGCAGCGGCAGTTCACGCAGACGATGTGCCAGGGCGATCGATGGCGGGTCACCGGCACGACCGCCGGAGAAATTCTGCAAACCGATGTGGATAAGTCCACCGAGGAACGTACCAGTGGTCAACACCACGGAATCGGCGAAGAACCGCAGACCCATTTGCGTGACAACACCGCGAACCTGGTCCTGCTCGACGATCAGGTCGTCAGCGGCCTGTTGAAATATCCACAGGTTCGGTTGGTTTTCCAGAATTTCGCGGACAGCGGCCTTGTACAAAATACGGTCGGCTTGCGCACGAGTCGCTCGTACGGCCGGACCTTTGCGGCTGTTCAATACGCGAAACTGGATGCCGCCCAGATCGGTAGCCATGGCCATCGCGCCGCCGAGGGCGTCGATTTCCTTGACCAGATGGCTTTTGCCAATGCCACCGATGGCCGGGTTGCAGCTCATGGCACCGAGGGTTTCCACGTTATGCGTCAGCAACAGGGTTTTTGCCCCCATACGTGCTGAGGCCAGTGCTGCCTCGGTACCGGCATGACCGCCGCCGATGACGATCACTTCAAAACGGGAAGGGAAATCCACCACGCACCTCGTGCCTGCTTAAGTAGGTATTCAGGAATAGTTTGAGATCAGGTTTCTGGACCTGGTCGACAAGTATAGGGACTTCGCCCTTCCTAAAGAACCCTTTGCACAAAATTTAACCAGCTGTGGAGAACTCGAGGTTAAAAGAATAAAAAAGAGAGAAATTTATAAAACCTTTGTTTTAATGCTTATTCTTACTGACCGACCTTTCTGTGGATAGATTGCTACAGGCCTTATTATTCAATGTGTACAGGGTTTCAAAACCCTGTTATCAGGTCCTCGGGAGGCCCTTGGATAACCGGTTTAAGCCTGTGGATGAATGGGGTGGTTATCCACAGAGGCAGTTATATCCAGTTTTCACGCCCTGTTATCAACTGACCTCATTGGCAGTTATTCACAGGGCTTAATCCACAGAAATCAGCTGAATGATTGGTTGGCGGGCAAGGGAAATCCACCCAGGGCGAGAGAGTCTGCCCGGCACTGGAGAAAGGAATTGAGAAATGAGGAGTGCAGACAGGCCGCGAACGGGCCTGTCTGTGAACAGCAGAAGGGTTATTTACCGATGCAGAAGCTGGAAAAGATCCGGCCAAGCAGGTCATCGGAACTGAATGCCCCGGTGATTTCTCCCAGAGAGTGCTGGGCCTGACGTAAATCCTCGGCAAGCAGTTCACCGGCACCGGCCAACGTCAGCTGTGCGCGACCATGTTCCAGCGCTGCACTGGCATGGCGCAGAGCCTCCAGATGACGGCGACGGGCACTGAAGCTGCTTTCCGAGGTTTGCTCATAGCCCATGCAGGCCTTGAGGTGTTCGCGCAGCAACTCCAGACCATCGCCGGCGGATTTGGCGCTGAGGCTGATGGTCACGTGGCCATCGTCGCTGACTTCCAGGGCAATCGCTTCACCCGTCAGGTCAGCCTTGTTGCGAATCAAGGTGACTTTGGCCGGATCCGGACGGGTTTCGAGAAATTCCGGCCAAAGGGCAAACGGGTCTGCAGCTTCCGGCGCGGTGGCATCGACTACCAGCAGCACCCGATCCGCTTCAGTGATCGCTTTCAACGCACGCTCGACGCCGATCTTTTCCACCTGATCATCGGTATCACGCAGACCTGCCGTATCGACAACATGCAGCGGCATGCCGTCGATGTGGATATGTTCGCGCAGGATATCGCGGGTGGTGCCGGCAATTTCAGTCACGATCGCGGCTTCGCGGCCGGCCAGGGCATTCAACAGACTGGACTTGCCGGCATTCGGCCGACCGGCGATCACCACGGTCATGCCGTCACGCAACAAAGCCCCCTGCCCGGCCTCGCGAAGCACTGTGGACAGTTCATCGCGCACCTTGTCGAGCATGCTCAGCACGTGGCCATCGGCGAGGAAGTCGATTTCCTCTTCCGGGAAGTCGATGGCGGCTTCGACGTAGATGCGCAGGCCGATCAGTTGTTCGGTGAGGTTATGCACACGCTGGGAAAACGCCCCCTGCAGGGAGCGCAAGGCATTGCGTGCAGCCTGTGCAGAACTGGCTTCGATCAGGTCGGCAATGGCCTCGGCCTGAGCCAGGTCCAGTTTGTCGTTGAGGAACGCGCGCTCGCTGAATTCACCCGGACGGGCCAAACGGCAACCCAGTTCCAGGCAACGCTTGAGCAACATGTCGAGAACGATCGGGCCACCGTGTCCCTGCAGTTCCAGCACGTCTTCGCCGGTGAACGAGTTGGGGCCCGGGAAATATAGCGCCAGACCTTCGTCCAGCACCTGCCGGTCATCACTGAAAAACGGCCCGTAATGCGCGTAACGCGGTTTCAGTTCACGGCCGCTGATGGCTTTGGCTGCAACGCTGGCCAACGGCCCGGAAATACGGACGATGCCGACACCGCCGCGACCTTGAGCGGTGGCGACAGCAGCGATGGTTTCACGAGGTACGCTCATAAACCGGAATCCAGACAAAAGTGGCAGATAGCAAAACGCCCCACTAGGGGGCGTTTTGAGTGGTGTTATCCACAGAGTAAGTTACGCCTCGGCTTTTTTCGTCGCCGCTTCGATCTTACGCGTGATGTACCACTGTTGGGCAATCGACAGGCAGTTGTTCACAACCCAGTACAGCACCAGACCAGCCGGGAACCACAGGAAGAAGAAGGTGAAGATGATTGGCATCATTTTCATGACCTTCGCCTGCATCGGATCCGGTGGAGTCGGGTTCAGACGCTGCTGGATGAACATGGTCGCGCCCATGATGATCGGCAGGATGAAGAACGGATCCTTGATCGACAGGTCAGTGATCCACAGCATGAATGGCGCTTGGCGCATTTCCACGCTTTCCAGCAGAACCCAGTACAGCGAAAGGAAAACCGGCATCTGCACGAGGATCGGCAAGCAGCCGCCCAGCGGATTGATCTTCTCTTTCTTGTACAGCTCCATCATGGCTTGCGACATTTTCTGCCGGTCATCGCCATGTTGCTCTTTCAGTGCAGCCAGTTTCGGTGCTACGGCACGCATGCGCGCCATGGATTTGTAGCTGGCAGCCGACAGCGGGAAGAAGATGCCCTTGATCAGCATGGTCAGGAAGATAATCGACCAGCCCCAGTTACCCACGATCGCGTGGATGTGTTGCAGCAACCAGAAGATCGGCTGAGCGATGAACCACAGAATGCCGTAGTCGACTGTCAGTTCCAGACCTGGGGATAACTGTTTCAGTACGGCCTGGCTTTTCGGCCCGGCGTAAAGAATGGCGCTGGTTTCAACTTTGGCACCCGGTGCAGCGGTCAGCGAAGGACCGGTGTAACCGATGATGTAGTTGCCTTTGCTGTCCTTACGCGTCTGAACAATGTTGTTTTCGCCCTTCGGCGCAACCCATGCAGTCACGAAGTAGTGTTGCAGCCAGGCTACCCAGCCACCGGTGACGGTTTCCTTGAGCTGACCTTTGTCCATGTCTTTCATGGACACTTTCTTGTACGGCTCGGAACTTGTCCACAGGGCGGCGCCCAGGTAAGTCGCGGTGCCGGTGGCAGTGGTCGACGAAGGGTCGGCACTGGCGTCGCGCTTCAGTTGGGCGAACATCGAACCCGACCAAGGCTGAGCGCTCTGGTTATCCACAAGGTAGGTCACGGTAACGTCATACAGGCCGCGTTTCAGGGTGAAACGCTTGATGTAGTTGACGCCGTCCTTGCTGAACTTCAGGTCGACGACCAATTGGTCCTGACCGTCAGTCAGTTGATAACTTTTCTTCTCCGAGGCGTAAACCGGACGACCGGCCGGGCTTGCGTCCGGACCGTTGGTGCCGATCAGGCCGCTTTGTGCCAGATAAGTACGTTCGCCGCCGTTGTCGAACAGCTGGAACGGTACATCAGGACGATCCTGACGACGTGGATACAGTGGCAAAGTCAGTTGAGCAACGTCACCGCCCTGGGGATCGATCGCCAGATCGAGCACGTCGGTTTTGACCTGGATCAGATCCTTGCTGGCAGCGACCGGGGTTTCCACAGGTGCGCTGGTGTCGCTTGCGGCACGCGGAATATCGTCACTGGCGGAAGCGTTATTGCCAGGAACGGTGTCCGGCAAACCGGATGCAGTCGTACTGGAAGCAACATTCTGAGTCGGCAGGGCAGCCTGGCCATAGTCCTGGTTCCATTTAAGAACCATAACGTAGGACACGATTGCCAGGGCGACGATCAGGATCGTGCGTTTGATATCCATGATTACTCGGCCATCGAAGAAGAACGGGAGGTAGGGATAGGTGGAACCGGGTCATAACCACCGGGATTCCACGGATGACAGCGACCTAAACGACGAAAGGCCAGCCAGCCACCGCGCAGAAGGCCATGATTTTCGATGGCTTCATACGCGTAGCAAGAACAACTGGGGTAGAAACGACAGTGACTGGCCATCAAAGGACTAATGGCGTAGCGATAAAACTGGATCGGAACGAGTGCCAGTTTACGCATCTGGACTGTCTACCCCTACAGTTTCGGTTTTGACTGCTGGAACTGGCTTGTTACGGGCCAGACGCTTCCAGAGTTTGCCGAAATGCTGAATCAATTCGGGGTTTTCTACGTCGCCCAAACCTTTGCGCGCGACGATAACGATATCCCAGCCGACCAGAGAATCCTGGTGCAGACGGAACGATTCGCGCATCAGACGTTTGAGGCGATTGCGCTCAACGGAGAGCTTTACGCTCTTTTTCCCGATAACCAGCCCGAGACGGGGGTGATCAAGATCGTTGTTGCGCGCAAGGAGCAGGAGATTTTTCCCCGGAACCTTGCCGGTAGGGGAGTCAAAGACTGCCTTGAAATGCCGGGGGGTAAGCAGACGCTTTTCCCGACTGAAGTCCTGACTCACCTCCAGTACCGGATTATCAAACTGCCAGACGCGCACGACCTTTGGCGCGACGACGCGACAGGACAGCGCGACCGTTCTTGGTAGCCATGCGAGCACGGAAACCGTGGGTACGAGCGCGTTTGATAGTGCTTGGTTGGAAAGTACGTTTCATGTCGTGTTACCTGGTTCGTCCACAACGGGCCGGAATGGCCCCCGTTTTAAGAGACCGGGGATTCTAGAGAAAGCAAGCCCTCAGGTCAATTTCCAACCAACGTTTCCTTATAAATAGATCTCTGGAGCTTGCGGAAGCGAAATCCTGTTTGCCAGACATAAAAATAAAGAAGGGAATTATTTAAAGCTTTTCTGTAAAGCTTGTAAAAGCTAGGGCAGCCATCTTCTGTGGATAACCACCTTCAGCCCTTGTAGAGCGTGATGTACAGAGAATGACAACTACAGTGGAAAACCGTGTTCAGCCTGTGCTGCGCTGTCGGATAACCTGTGTGTGGAATGGCCTGTTATCCACAGGCTGGTTATCCACCGAGTTCAACCCCCAGTTGTCCAGTGCCCTCAGAGGCGGTTATCCACAGAGCTTATGCACACACCGTTGGTCGCCTTTTTACCGGTTAACGCATTGATTAATCATGGTCACCACACAACCTGCATGTGGATAAGTGGACGGCTCGCCGCTACAATGGCCGCTTGTTTTTGCCTCACCGGCTTTCAACTTAGGGGATATCCGTGTCAGTGGAACTTTGGCAGCAGTGCGTGGAGCTTTTGCGCGAGGAGCTGCCTGCCCAACAATTCAACACCTGGATCCGTCCACTACAGGTCGAAGCCGAAGGCGACGAGTTGCGCGTCTACGCACCGAACCGTTTTGTGCTGGACTGGGTCAACGAAAAGTACCTCGGTCGCGTCCTTGAACTGCTGGATGAGCACGGCAACGGCATGGCGCCAGCGCTTTCCTTATTAATAGGCAGCAAACGCAGCTCGGCACCGCGTGCCGCGCCGAACGCGCCGTTGGCCGCTGCGCAGGTGTCCCAGGCTCAGGCCAATACCGTGCCGGCCAGTGCGCCAGCGCCCGCTCCAAGTGCAGCTCCGGCCAAGCGCTCGACGCAGAAAACCCAGGAAATCAGTGAAGAGCCGTCCCGCGACAGCTTTGACCCGATGGCCGGTGCGGCCTCGCAACAGGCCCCGGTTCGCGCCGAACAGCGCACCGTTCAGGTCGAAGGCGCGCTCAAGCACACCAGTTACCTGAACCGCACCTTCACCTTCGAGAATTTCGTCGAAGGCAAGTCCAACCAGCTCGCCCGCGCGGCAGCCTGGCAGGTGGCGGACAATCCCAAGCACGGTTACAACCCGCTGTTCCTTTATGGCGGCGTCGGCCTGGGTAAAACTCACTTGATGCACGCAGTGGGTAACCATTTATTAAAGAAGAACCCGAATGCCAAGGTGGTGTACCTGCATTCCGAGCGCTTCGTGGCCGACATGGTCAAGGCGCTGCAACTGAACGCGATCAACGAGTTCAAGCGTTTCTACCGTTCGGTGGACGCTCTGCTGATCGACGATATTCAGTTCTTCGCCCGTAAAGAGCGTTCCCAGGAAGAGTTTTTCCACACCTTCAACGCCCTGCTTGAAGGTGGCCAGCAGGTCATTCTTACCAGTGACCGCTACCCGAAAGAAATCGAAGGCCTTGAAGAGCGCCTCAAATCCCGCTTCGGTTGGGGCCTGACGGTTGCCGTCGAGCCGCCGGAGCTGGAAACCCGTGTGGCGATCTTGATGAAGAAGGCCGACCAGGCCAAAGTCGAGTTGCCTCACGATGCGGCGTTCTTTATCGCCCAGCGAATTCGTTCCAACGTCCGTGAGCTGGAAGGTGCGCTGAAACGCGTGATCGCCCACTCGCACTTCATGGGCCGCGACATCACCATCGAGTTGATCCGCGAATCCCTGAAAGACTTGTTGGCACTGCAGGACAAACTGGTCTCTGTGGATAACATTCAGCGCACTGTCGCCGAGTACTACAAGATCAAGATTTCCGACCTGCTGTCCAAGCGCCGTTCGCGCTCGGTGGCACGTCCGCGTCAGGTGGCCATGGCGCTGTCCAAGGAGCTGACCAACCACAGCCTGCCGGAAATCGGCGATGTGTTTGGTGGTCGCGACCACACGACGGTGTTGCACGCCTGCCGCAAGATCAACGAACTTAAGGAATCCGACGCGGACATCCGCGAGGACTACAAGAACCTGCTGCGTACACTGACCACTTGATGAACTCCAGCGCAGCTTATTAAGGCAAGGGACTAGACCATGCATTTCACCATTCAACGCGAAGCCCTGTTGAAACCCCTGCAACTGGTCGCAGGCGTCGTCGAGCGCCGACAGACCTTGCCGGTACTGTCCAACGTGCTGTTGGTCGTCGATGGCCAGCAACTGTCGCTGACCGGTACCGATCTGGAAGTCGAGCTGGTCGGTCGGGTGCAACTCGAAGAGCCGGCTGAAACCGGCTCCATCACCGTGCCTGCGCGCAAGCTGATGGACATCTGCAAGAGCCTGCCCAACGACGCGCTGATCGACATCAAGGTCGACGAGCAGAAGCTGGTCGTGAAGGCCGGCCGTAGCCGTTTCACCCTGTCGACCCTGCCCGCCAATGATTTCCCGACGGTTGAGGAAGGCCCGGGTTCGCTGACCTGCAGCCTGGAGCAGAGCAAACTGCGTCGCCTGATCGAACGCACCAGCTTCGCCATGGCCCAGCAGGACGTGCGCTACTACCTCAACGGCATGCTGCTGGAAGTCTCGGCCGGTGTGATCCGCGCCGTGGCAACCGACGGTCACCGTCTGGCCATGTGCTCGATGCAGGCCGATATCGGTCAGCCGGATCGTCACCAGGTGATCGTGCCACGCAAAGGCATTCTGGAACTGGCGCGTCTGCTCACCGAGCCGGATGGCAACGTCAGCATCGTTCTGGGTCAGCACCACATCCGCGCCACCACCGGCGAATTCACCTTCACCTCGAAGTTGGTCGACGGCAAGTTCCCGGACTATGAGCGCGTTCTGCCGAAGGGTGGCGACAAGCTGGTACTGGGCGATCGTCAGGCCCTGCGTGAAGCGTTCAGCCGTACCGCGATTCTGTCCAACGAGAAGTACCGCGGCATCCGTCTGCAACTGGCCAATGGTCAGTTGAAGATCCAGGCCAACAACCCGGAGCAGGAAGAAGCGGAAGAAGAAGTGGGCGTTGAATACAACGGCGGTTCGCTGGAAATCGGCTTCAACGTGAGCTACCTGCTCGACGTGCTGGGCGTGATGACCACCGAACAGGTTCGCCTGATCCTGTCCGACTCCAACAGCAGTGCGCTGGTGCAAGAGTCCGACAATGACGACTCGGCTTATGTTGTCATGCCGATGCGTCTGTAATCAGCTGATTCTGGATGTCCTTAAGTCGTGTTTCGGTCACCGCGGTGCGTAATCTGCACCCGGTGACCTTCTCCCCCTCCCCCCGCATCAACATTCTTTACGGCGCCAACGGCAGCGGCAAAACCAGTGTTCTGGAAGCCATTCATCTGCTGGGGCTTGCCCGTTCGTTTCGTAGCACGCGGCTGTTGCCGGTCATCCAGTACGAGCAACTCGCCTGCACCGTGTTCGGTCAGGTCGAATTGGCCGAGGGTGGCCACAGTGCGTTGGGGATATCTCGCGACCGTCAGGGCGAGTTCCAGATCCGCATCGACGGGCAGAACGCTCGCAGTGCCGCGCAACTGGCCGAGATCCTGCCATTGCAACTGATCAACCCTGACAGCTTCCGCCTGCTGGAAGGTGCGCCGAAGATTCGCCGGCAGTTTCTCGATTGGGGCGTGTTCCACGTCGAGCCGCGTTTCATGGCGACCTGGCAGCGTTTGCAGAAGGCCTTGCGCCAGAGAAACTCCTGGCTGCGGCATGGTACACTTGACGCCGTTTCGCAAGCGGTTTGGGACAGGGAACTGTGCCAGGCCAGCGCTGAAATCGATGAATACCGCCGCGCTTACATCAAAGCCTTGAAACCAGTCTTTGAACAAACCTTGAGCGAACTGGTTGAGCTTGAAGGTTTGACGCTCAGCTATTACCGAGGCTGGGACAAGGACCGGGAATTGAGTGCCGTACTGGCTGGCTCCGTGCAACGGGACCAGCAAATGGGTCATACCCAGGCCGGACCGCAACGGGCTGATTTGCGCCTTAGATTGGGCGCACACAATGCCGCGGACATCTTGTCCCGGGGTCAGCAGAAGCTGGTGGTTTGTGCCTTGCGAATTGCCCAAGGGCATCTGGTGAGCCAGGCCCGACGCGGCCAGTGTATTTATCTGGTGGATGACTTGCCGTCCGAGCTGGACGAGAGCCACCGTCGCGCGCTGTGCCGCTTGCTGGAAGACTTACGCTGCCAGGTTTTCATCACCTGTGTAGATCACGAATTATTGAGGGAAGGCTGGCAGACGGAAACGCCAGTCGCTCTGTTCCACGTGGAACAGGGCCGTATCACCCAGACCCACGACCATCGGGAGTGAAGGCATTGAGCGAAGAAAATACGTACGACTCAACGAGCATTAAAGTGCTGAAAGGCCTGGATGCCGTACGCAAACGTCCCGGTATGTACATTGGTGACACCGACGATGGCAGCGGTCTGCACCACATGGTGTTCGAGGTGGTCGACAACTCGATCGACGAAGCCCTCGCCGGCCACTGCGACGACATCAGCATCATCATCCACCCGGATGAGTCCATCACCGTCAAAGACAACGGCCGTGGCATCCCGGTAGACGTGCACAAAGAGGAAGGCGTTTCCGCCGCCGAGGTCATCATGACCGTCCTCCACGCTGGCGGTAAGTTCGACGATAACTCCTACAAGGTATCCGGCGGTCTGCACGGTGTAGGTGTGTCGGTCGTGAACGCCCTGTCCGAAGAGCTGGTACTGACCGTACGCCGCAGCGGCAAGATCTGGGAACAGACCTACGTCCACGGTGTACCTCAGGCGCCGATGGCGATCGTTGGCGACAGCGAAACCACCGGCACCCAGATCCACTTCAAGGCTTCCAGCGAAACCTTCAAGAACATTCACTTTAGCTGGGACATCCTGGCCAAACGCATTCGTGAACTGTCCTTCCTCAACTCCGGTGTCGGCATCGTCCTCAAGGATGAGCGCAGCGGCAAGGAAGAGCTGTTCAAGTACGAAGGCGGCCTGCGTGCATTCGTAGAATACCTGAACACCAACAAGACTGCGGTCAACCAGGTGTTCCACTTCAACATCCAGCGTGAAGATGGCATTGGCGTGGAAATCGCCCTGCAGTGGAACGACAGCTTCAACGAGAACCTGTTGTGCTTCACCAACAACATTCCGCAGCGCGACGGCGGTACTCACCTGGTGGGCTTCCGTTCCGCACTGACGCGTAACCTGAACAACTACATCGAGCAGGAAGGTCTGGCGAAGAAGCACAAAGTCGCGACCACCGGTGACGATGCCCGTGAAGGCCTGACCGCGATCATCTCGGTAAAAGTGCCGGATCCGAAGTTCAGCTCGCAGACCAAAGACAAGCTGGTGTCTTCCGAAGTGAAGACCGCGGTCGAGCAGGAGATGGGCAAGTACTTCTCCGACTTCCTGCTGGAAAACCCGAACGAAGCCAAACTGGTCGTCGGCAAGATGATTGACGCGGCGCGTGCCCGTGAAGCGGCGCGCAAGGCCCGTGAGATGACCCGCCGCAAAGGCGCGCTGGACATCGCCGGCCTGCCGGGCAAGCTCGCTGACTGCCAGGAAAAAGATCCTGCGCTGTCCGAACTGTACCTCGTGGAAGGTGACTCCGCGGGCGGCTCTGCCAAGCAGGGACGTAACCGCAAGACTCAGGCGATCCTGCCGCTGAAGGGCAAGATCCTCAACGTCGAGAAAGCACGCTTCGACAAGATGATCTCGTCCCAGGAAGTGGGCACGCTGATCACTGCACTCGGCTGCGGTATCGGTCGCGAAGAGTACAACATCGACAAGCTGCGCTATCACAACATCATCATCATGACCGATGCTGACGTCGACGGTTCGCACATCCGTACCCTGCTGCTGACCTTCTTCTTCCGTCAGTTGCCGGAGCTGATCGAGCGCGGCTACATCTACATCGCCCAGCCGCCGCTGTACAAGGTCAAGAAAGGCAAGCAAGAGCAATACATCAAAGACGACGACGCCATGGAAGAGTACATGACGCAGTCGGCTCTGGAAGATGCGAGCCTGCACCTGAACGAAGAGGCTCCTGGCATTTCCGGTGAAGCGCTCGAGCGTCTGGTGAACGACTTCCGCATGGTGATGAAGACACTCAAGCGTCTGTCGCGCCTGTACCCGCAGGAACTGACCGAACACTTCATCTACCTGCCGGCCGTGAGCCTGGAAATGCTCGGCGACCACGCCAAGATGCAGGACTGGCTGGCTCAGTACGAAGTGCGTCTGCGCACCGTCGAAAAGTCGGGCCTGGTCTACAAGGCAAGCCTGCGTGAAGACCGTGAACGTGGCGTTTGGCTGCCAGAGGTCGAGCTGATCTCCCACGGCCTGTCGAACTACGTCACCTTCAACCGCGACTTCTTCGGCAGCAACGACTACAAGACCGTCGTCACCCTCGGCGCTCAACTGAGCACCCTGCTCGACGAAGGCGCGTACATCCAGCGTGGCGAGCGCAAGAAAGCGGTCACCGAGTTCAAGGAAGCCCTCGACTGGCTGATGGCCGAAAGCACCAAGCGCCACACCATCCAGCGCTACAAAGGTCTGGGTGAAATGAACCCGGATCAGCTGTGGGAAACCACCATGGACCCAAGCGTGCGCCGCATGCTGAAAGTCACCATCGAAGACGCCATTGGCGCAGACCAGATCTTCAACACCCTGATGGGTGATGCGGTCGAACCTCGCCGTGACTTCATCGAGAGCAATGCTCTGGCGGTTTCCAACCTGGATTTCTGATCCTGGTCGGCGGCAAACAAAAAGGCCAACGCTCATGCGTTGGCCTTTTTATTGGCAGATCAAAAGATCGCAGCCTACGGCAGCTCCACATGGATTACCGGTAGGAGCTGCCGCAGGCCGCGATCTTTTGATTTTTACTCGGATGCAACCGTCACACTCTCCAACCGATACCCATACCCATAAATCGTCAGCAACTGCCAACCCCGATCCGCCGTCAGCCCCAGCTTGTTGCGCAGGCGATAGATGTGCGTATCCAGCGGCCGTGACGACGCCACTTCTTCGTGGGGCCAGAAGCGTTCGTACAGGTACTCCCGCGACAATGGCCGACCCAAGTTACTGAACAGGCAGCGCGCCAAGCGGTATTCACGCTCCGTCATGACCACTGCCTTGCCCTCGCGGGTGACGCTCAGTTCGGCGTCGTCGAAGGTCAGGTCATTGAAACTCAGGACTTCAGCAGCGCTGCTACGTTGCTGGCTGTGCCGGCGCAGTACGGCGGCGACTCGGGCTTTCAGCTCGTTGGGGCGGAACGGTTTGCTGACGTAATCGTCGGCACCGGCGTTCAGCGCCTGGACGATATCGCTCTCGCCGTCGCGGCTGGTCAGCATGATTGCGGCGGGCGGCGCCTCCATGTGTTCGCGGGTCCAGCGCAGGAGTGCCAGGCCGGACAGGTCCGGCAGTTGCCAGTCGAGGATCAGCAGGTCGAAGGTGTCCCGGCGCAATTGGCGCAACAGGTCCTCGCCCCGTTCAAAGCTGTGCAACGACCAAGGCTGGTCTCCCTCCGCAGCCATCTGCTGCAGGGTTTGCTCGACCCGACGCAGTTCGGCGGGTTCATCGTCCAGTATCGCAACGCGCATACGCGTGGGTTCCTTGTTGCTTGAGCAGTGGCCGGCAACCCTGAAGGCTCGGCCTGTGCGGTAAAAGTAAGCAGTCCACCATCGGTCGACGTCCGCTATGATTCTTCGGATCTACATCCTCAGACCTGTGGCCCATGAAACCATTCACTGTCCCCTGCCCTGTTTGTCATGAATAGCCCGCGTCGGCGTGAAAGCCGCGAGCCAAGTCAGGTCCAGCGTCTGTTTCGACGGCTGGTACGTGAGTGGTTGTGGATAAGTCTAGTGCTGTTGCCGCTGACTGCCTTGTTGTCGTATCGCGCGCAGATCAATCTGCACGACGTGGTACCGATGTGGAGCGCGTTGCTTTCGGTAGGGCTGGTAGCCTGCGTACTCGGATTGCTGCTGTGGCGCCCGCGCTGGGCGATCTGGGTGACATCGTGCGGTGTGGCTTGTGTGCTGCTGGCTAGCGCCGGGCTGGCGGAGGTTCGACACTGGTGGTCACCGACTCCAGCGGCGCTGGGCATGTTGTTCGGCTACCTGATCTGGAACTGGCGGCGCCTGAGTGTGGTGCTGACGTATTTTGGCTGGGAGCTGGCCCGACTGGACCGCGAGCCGAAAGTATTTCCCGAGCGGCGCCGTGCGCAATTCACCAGCGCTGATCAGCTGCAGGGCCAGATCATGGCACTGGAGCAAGCCATGAGCCGCACCCGCGATACCCGGCGTTTCATTGCCGACGGTCTGGAATACCTGCCGGTGGCGACGCTGATCAGCGATCCCAAGGGGCAGATTCTGCTGGGAAACCGCAAGGCCCGGGTATTGTTCGATGACCCGCTGGTCGGTGACTATGTTCTCGAGCAACTGGCCCGCCTCGGTTATCCGGAATTGTCCACAGAACCACGCCCGGCGCTGTCGGACCTGACGCTGCTGGAGTTTCGCGATCACAAGGAACGCAGTTTGCGTCTGGAACGGGCGGCTTTGCTGCCGGTGGATGGCGATACTCCCATCGGCTGGCTGCTGAGCCTCACCGATCTGAGCGCCGAACGCGCCGCAGAAGAACAGCGTGGGGTCTTGCTGCGGTTCCTTTCCCACGATCTGCGCGCCCCGCATTCGGCGATTTTGGCCCTGCTCGATGTACATCGCCATCAAGCCGGCGCGGATTCACCGCTGTTCGAGCAGATCGAGCGCCAGGTACGCCGGGCGCTCGATCTGACTGACGGTTTTGTTCTGCTGGCGCGAGCCGAGTCCGAGGCTTATCAGTTCCAGCCCAGTCTGTTCGCGATGCTGGTGCTGGACGTACTGGATCAGGCGCTGCCCATTGCTCAGCAGAAAAGCATCAAACTGCTGCACACGATGGACGAACAATCCCAGGAGCGTCTGATCAACGCTGACCAGGGCCTGCTGACCCGCGCCTTGTTCAACCTGCTGGAGAACGCCATCAAGTACAGCCCGGTCGGTACCACGATCAAGTTGAACGTCAGTTGCCAGGGTGAGTGGCTATGCTGTGAATTGACCGATCAGGGCAAAGGCATTGCCGCCGAGGAGCTGCCGGATCTGTTCACCCAGTACCGGCGCTTTTCGTCGGCGCAGGGGATTGATGGCGTCGGGTTGGGGCTGTCGATGGTCAAGGCAGTAGTCGACCATCATGGCGGTAACATCGAGTGCCACAGTATCGTCGATCAAGGCACCACGTTCCGGCTGCAGTTACCGCTTATCTGCGAGTGAACAGGCACAAAAAAACCGGCTATATCAGCCGGTTTTTTTACTTCCGAAAAAAACTTATGCACCTTTTACGGTGTTTTATGAGCTTGAGAAATATATAAGTAAATCAATTGGTTACTTTCAATATTCAGGCTTTTTCAACAAAACCGTACACAGGTTATCCACAAAATCTCAGACAGCCACCTGATCATTCGCGGCAGGCGCCTGCGGTGCTGGTGGCAGCGAACCCATTTCGCGCTGGGTCTGTTCGTTCCAGGCCTGTACCCGGTCGTTCAGCTCGGCGATGGCGCGCGGACCAGTGCCTTCGGCATACATCGGCTCGCCGATGACCACGGTGATCACACCCGACGTCTTGCCCCAGCCGATTTTCGGCCAGAACTTGCCGGCATTGTGTGCAATCGGTAGCACCGGAAGCGCCGCATTTACCGCCAACGCGCTGCCACTGCGCGAGAACTTGCCGACAGTGCCGTAGGGAACCCGGGTGCCTTCAGGGAAGATCAAGACCCAGACGTTGTCCTTGAGCAGTTCATCGCCCTTGGCCGCGACTTGTTTGAGCGCCGCTTTCGGGTTGTCGCGGTCAATCGCGATCGGCCGCAGCATGGCCATGGCCCAACCGAAGAACGGTACGTAGAGCAATTCACGCTTGAGCACCTGGCTCAAGGGCGAGAAATAAGCAGAGAGAAAGAACGTCTCCCAGGTGCTCTGGTGGTTCGACTGAATCACGCAGGGCCGATCCGGCACGTTTTCCGCACCTTTGATCTCGTAACGAATGCCGAGAAACACCTTGGTCAACCACAAGGCGCAACGGCACCAGTACACGTTGATGAAACGATAACGCGCCTTGAACGGCAGAAAGGGCGCGATAAAAAAGCTCAGGCTGCACCACAGCAAGGCAGTAGTGCCCAGCAGCAGGTAAAAGAGAAAAATTCTGATGGCCTGCAGTATCGACATGGCGACGTTTACCGTTACGGGCGATGCCCGACTGTTCAAGCGCACTCCCGATCAATCCCTGGTCAGGAACTTCAGAAGCACTCTAGTTGTGGATAAGTTCTGCGGCAATCGCCGCCAGATCGTCAAAAATCAGGGTGCCGACCGGAAGGGTCTTGCCCAGAGTTTTTTCGCCTTTCCCGGTCTTTACCAAAACGGGCTGTGAATCGACGGCTTTGGCGGCCTCCAGGTCACCAAGGCTGTCGCCGACGAACCAGACATTCGTCAGCGCCACGTTGTAATGCGCCGCGATGGTTTGCAACATCCCCGGCTTCGGCTTGCGGCAATCGCAACCCTCGTCCGGACCATGCGGGCAGTACACGATCAGCCCGACTTCACCGCCCTGCTCTGCCACGAGCGTGCGCAGGCGCGCGTGCATGGCGTCGAGGGTGGCAAGGTCGTAATAGCCGCGAGCAATGCCCGACTGGTTGGTGGCGACCGCCACCGTCCAGCCGGCCTTGCTCAACTGCGCAATCGCCTCGATCGAGCCGGGCAGTGGAATCCACTCCTCCACCGACTTGATGTAAGCGTCGGAGTCGTAATTGATCACTCCATCCCGATCGAGAATCAGCAGTTTCAACAGCAATCCCTCAACCCAACAGCGAAATGTCGGCAACCCCGAGGAACAGACCACGCAGACGCGCGAGCAGCGCGTAGCGGTTGGCCCGGACCTTGGCGTCTTCGGCATTGACCATCACCGCGTCGAAGAACGCATCCACCGGCTCGCGCAATGCCGCCAGACGCGCCAGCGATTCGTTGTACTGACGCGCTGCGGCCATTGGCTGCACCGCCTGATCCGCTTGCTGAATCGCCGAGTACAGCGAGAACTCGTTGGCGTTGTCGAAGTACTTGGCCTCGACCACGGTCGGCACCGAGCCTTCAACCTTGCTCAACAGGTTCGATACACGCTTGTTGACCGCCGCCAGCGCTGCCGCTTCCGGCAGTTTGCGGAAGGCCTGAACCGCTTGCACACGCTGGTCGAAGTCCAGCGCCGAACCCGGCTTCAGGGCACGTACCGACAGGTAAGTGGCGACATCGACGCCCTCGTCTTCGTAACGCGCACGCAGACGGTCGAAGATGAATTCCAGCACCGCGTCGTTCAGACCGGCAGCCTTGACCTTGGTACCGAAAGCAGCCACAGCGAAAGCCACGGCGTCGTTCAGGTCCAGATCCAGTTGTTTCTCGATCAGGATGCGCAGCACGCCGAGGGCAGCACGGCGCAGGGCATACGGGTCTTTGCTGCCGGTCGGCAGCATGCCGATACCGAAGATGCCGACCAGGGTGTCGAGCTTGTCGGCGATCGCGACAGCGGCACCGGTCAAGGTCGCCGGCAGTTCAGCACCGGCACCGCGTGGCATGTACTGCTCGTTCAGCGCCAGCGCGACGTCTTGCGGCTCGCCGTCATTGAGCGCGTAGTAGTAACCGGCGACACCTTGCATCTCCGGGAACTCGCCGACCATTTCGGTGGCCAGGTCGCACTTCGACAGCAGGCCGGCACGGGCCGCCCAGGAAGCGTTGCCGCCGATCCGCGCGGCGATGTAGGCCGCGAGTTTCGAAACGCGCTCGGCCTTGTCGTAGACGCTGCCGAGTTTTTCCTGGAACACCACGTTCTTCAGGCGATCATTGAAGGCTTCGAGTTTCTGCTTCTTGTCTTGCTTGAAGAAGAACTCGGCGTCGGTCAGGCGTGGGCGAACCACTTTCTCGTTACCGGCGATGATCTGCTGTGGATCTTTGCTTTCGATGTTGGCGACGGTGATGAACCGTGGCAGCAACTTGCCGTCGGCATCCAGCAGGCAGAAGTACTTCTGGTTGTCCTGCATGGTGGTGATCAGTGCTTCCTGCGGCACATCGAGGAAGCGTTCCTCGAACGAGCACACCAGCGGCACCGGCCATTCGACCAGCGCGGTCACTTCATCGAGCAGCGCCGGCGGCACGATCGCGGTGCCTTCCTGACGGGTCGCCAGTTCTTCGGTGCGCTTGCTGATGATCTCGCGACGCTCGTTGGCATCGGCCAGCACGTAGGCGGCACGCAGGTCGGCCAGGTAGCTCGACGGCGAACCGATGCGCACGCTTTCCGGGTGGTGGAAACGGTGACCACGGGAGTCGCGGCCAGCCTTCTGCGCGAGGATGGTGCAGTCGATGACCTGGTCACCGAGCAGCATCACCAGCCACTGGGTCGGACGCACGAACTCTTCCTTGCGCGCACCCCAACGCATGCGTTTCGGGATCGGCAGGTCGTTCAGCGAATCTTCGACGATGGTCGGCAGCAGGCTTGCGGTTGGCTTGCCGGCGATGTTCTGGCTGTAACGCAGTTTCGGGCCGCTCTGGTCGATTTCGCTCAGCTCGACGCCGCACTTCTTGGCGAAGCCCAGGGCTGCCTGAGTCGGGTTGCCTTCAGCGTCGAAGGCGGCCTGACGTGGCGGGCCATCCAGGTTGATGCTGCGATCCGGTTGCTGGGTCGCCAGCGCCGTGATCAGCACCGCCAGACGACGCGGTGCGGCGTAGACGGTTTTGCTTTCGTAGCTCAGGCCGGCAGCTTGCAGGCCCTTGTCGATACCGGCGAGGAACGCTTCAGCCAGGGTGTTCAGGGCTTTTGGCGGCAGTTCTTCGGTGCCCAGTTCAACCAGAAAATCTTGCGCACTCATTGTGCAGCCTCCAGCTTGGCCAGTACTTCATCACGCAGGTCCGGGGTCGCCATCGGGAAGCCCAGCTTGGCGCGAGCCAGCAGGTAGGCTTGCGCAACGGAACGCGCCAGGGTGCGTACGCGCAGGATGTATTGCTGACGCGCGGTCACCGAGATCGCCCGGCGCGCGTCCAGCAGGTTGAAGGTGTGCGAGGCCTTCAGGACCATTTCGTAGCTTGGCAACGGCAGCGGCTGGTCGAGCTCGATCAGGCGCTTGGCTTCGCTTTCATAGAAGTCGAACAGTTCGAACAGTTTGTCGACGTTGGCGTGTTCGAAGTTGTAGGTGGACTGCTCCACTTCGTTCTGGTGGAACACGTCGCCGTAGGTCACCTTGCCGAACGGACCGTCAGCCCAGACCAGGTCGTAGACCGAATCCACGCCTTGCAGGTACATGGCCAGACGCTCCAGACCGTAGGTGATTTCACCGGTGACCGGGTAGCACTCGATGCCGCCAGCCTGCTGGAAGTAGGTGAACTGAGTCACTTCCATGCCGTTGAGCCAGACTTCCCAGCCCAGACCCCAGGCGCCGAGGGTCGGCGATTCCCAGTTGTCTTCGACGAAGCGGATGTCGTGGACCAGCGGGTCCAGGCCGACATGCTTGAGCGAGCCCAGGTACAGTTCCTGGAAGTTGTCCGGGTTCGGCTTCAGCACGACCTGGAACTGATAGTAGTGCTGCAGACGGTTCGGGTTTTCCCCGTAGCGGCCGTCAGTCGGACGGCGGCTTGGCTGCACGTACGCGGCGTTCCAGGTTTCCGGGCCGATGGCGCGCAGGAAGGTCGCGGTGTGGAAAGTGCCGGCGCCTACTTCCATATCGTAGGGCTGAAGTACCACACAACCTTGCTCGGCCCAGTATTGCTGGAGCGCGAGGATCAAGTCTTGGAAGGTACGCACGGCTGGCGTAGGCTGGCTCACGAAATTCACCTGTTTCTTGGGCTGCGATTTAAAGAGCGGGAGTATACCCGATTCAGTCGCACCTCCACCCCCTGGAGCCTTATGCCACGCTGCTTTTGGTGTACCGAAGATCCGCTGTACATGGCTTATCACGATCAGGAGTGGGGCACGCCGCTACGCGATGCGCAGGGTTTGTTCGAGTTGCTTTTGCTCGAAGGGTTCCAGGCCGGGCTGTCGTGGATCACAGTGCTGCGTAAACGCGAGCGCTACCGCGAGGTGTTGTACGGCTTCGACGTGCAGCGTGTGGCGCAGATGAGCGACGCCGAGATCGATGAACTGATGCTCGATCCGGGGATCATCCGCAACCGCCTCAAACTCAATGCCGCCCGACGCAATGCCCAGGCCTGGCTGGCGCTGGAGGACCCGGTGGCCTTCCTCTGGTCGTTCGTCGGCGGCCGACCAATCATCAATCATTTCAAGGATCGCAGCGAAGTCCCGGCGATCACCCCCGAAGCGCTGGCGATGAGCAAAGCCCTGAAAAAGGCCGGCTTCACCTTCGTTGGCCCAACCATTTGCTACGCACTGATGCAGGCTTCGGGCATGGTCATGGATCACACTCAGGACTGCGACCGCTACGCGCAGCTGGTCAACGGCGGTTAGAATGGCCGCCTCGCGCACAGCACAAAATCAGGAGTGACCTGTGGAAAAGTTTAAAGGCGCCTTGCTGGTAGGCGCTCTGCGGCTGTTTGCCCTGCTGCCATGGCGGGCCGTGCAGGCCGTGGGTTCGGCGATCGGCTGGATCATGTGGAAAACCCCCAACCGTTCCCGCGACGTGGTGCGGATCAACCTCGCCAAATGTTTTCCACAGATGGACCCGGCCGAGCGCGAGCGTCTGGTCGGCCAGAGCCTCAAAGACATCGGCAAGTCCCTGACCGAAAGCGCCTGCGCCTGGATCTGGCCGGCCCAGCGTTCCATCGATCTGGTGCGCGAAGTCGAAGGCCTCGACATCCTCAAGGAGGCGCTGGCCTCGGGCAAAGGCGTGGTCGGCATCACCAGCCACCTGGGCAACTGGGAAGTGCTGAACCACTTCTATTGCAGCCAGTGCAAACCGATCATTTTCTACCGCCCGCCAAAGCTCAAGGCTGTGGATGAATTACTGCGCAAGCAACGCGTGCAGCTGGGCAACAAGGTCGCTGCCTCCACCAAGGAAGGCATCCTCAGCGTCATCAAGGAAGTGCGCAAAGGTGGTGCAGTGGGTATTCCCGCTGACCCGGAACCGGCCGAATCCGCAGGGATCTTCGTGCCGTTCTTCGCCACCCAGGCATTGACCAGCAAATTCGTGCCGAACATGCTCGCCGGCGGCAAAGCGGTCGGCGTGTTCCTGCACGCCCTGCGCCTGCCGGACGGTTCCGGCTACAAAGTGATCCTCGAAGCGGCGCCCGAGGCCATGTACAGCACCGATACCGAGGAATCCTGCGCGGCCATGAGCAAAGTGGTCGAGCGTTACGTCGCGGCGTATCCGAGTCAGTACATGTGGAGCATGAAGCGCTTCAAGAAACGTCCGCCGGGCGAAGCGCGCTGGTACTGAGCAAGTTGGCACACTCTGTGGATAACCTGTAGGAACGCCGAAGGCTGTGATCTTTTGATCTTGCTTGAGGTTATCCACAACCCGTTCATTCAAGGGCGCATAAAGATGTCCGAACAACGCAAATCCTTCCGCATCAAGATCACCCACGACAGCTTTGGCGAATGCCTGGGCCAGACGCGCAATCTGTCGGCCACCGGGGTGTATGTCGAGCATCCGCGCCTGGCTTCGCTGCCCAAGGGCGCGGTGGTTTATGGTCAGGTGCAGGGTTTACCCACAGGCGCGCCGCGGGTGCGAATGGAAGTGGTGACGGTGGATGCCGAGGGCATCGGCCTGCGTTATCTCTAACTTATTGCGCCTGGCGGTCGAGCTTCTTCAGAAACACCGTCATTTCCTTCTCGGCCTGCTTGTCGCCATGGGCGCGGGCGGCTTCCAGACCTTGTTCCCACGCCTGCCGCGCGGCCGCGTGATCGCCGAGTGCGAGTTGCGCTTTGCCCAATAGCTTCCACGCCGCCGAGTACTTCGGGTCGAAACCGACACAGCGCTGGAAATGCTCGGCGGCTTTGGCGTTCTCCCCCAGATCCAGATAACCCTTGCCCAGGCCGAAGCGCAGCAATGAGTTATCCACACCCTTGGCGAGCATTTTTTCCAGGGATTCGAGCATGGGCGGAGTCCTTTTCTGTGGAGTGTCAGGTGTTGATCGGTGTCAGTTACACCGCTTTCGCGAGCAAGCCCGCTCCCACAGGGGAATGCATTCCAAATGTGGGAGCGGGCTTGCTCGCGAAGAGGCCATTACAACCGACGATATTTCTGGATCAGAAGAAGCTGAGCCCCACATGAAACAGCTTCTCCACATCGCGAATATGCTTTTTATCCACAAGGAACAGAATCACATGGTCGCCGGTTTCGATCACCGTGTCGTCGTGGGCGATGATCACTTCTTCGTTGCGGATGATCGCGCCAATCGTGCTGCCCGGTGGCAGGCCGATTTTCTCGATCGGCCGGCCGATGACCTTGCTCGACTTCGCATCGCCGTGGGCAATCGCCTCGATGGCCTCCGCCGCGCCCCGGCGCAATGAGTGCACGCTGACGATATCGCCACGGCGTACGTGGGCCAGCAAGGTGCCGATGGTCGCCAGTTGCGGGCTGATGGCGATGTCGATGTCGCCGCCCTGGATCAGATCGACGTAAGCCGGGTTGTTGATGATCGTCATCACCTTCTTCGCCCCCAGCCGTTTGGCCAACAGCGACGACATGATGTTGGCTTCGTCATCGTTGGTCAGCGCGAGGAAGATGTCGGCGTCGGCGATGTTCTCTTCCAGCAGCAGATCACGGTCCGAGGCGCTGCCCTGCAGCACCACGGTGCTGTCGAGGGTGTCGGAGAGATAGCGGCAGCGCGCCGGGTTCATCTCGATAATCTTCACCTGATAACGGCTTTCGATGGCCTCGGCCAGGCGCTCGCCGATCTGCCCGCCACCGGCAATCACGATGCGCTTGTAGGTTTCGTCGAGACGGCGCATTTCGCTCATCACCGCGCGAATATTCTCACGGGCGGCGATGAAGAAGACTTCGTCATCGGCCTCGATCACCGTATCGCCCTGCGGCAGGATCGGCCGGTCGCGGCGGAAAATCGCCGCGACACGCGTCTCGACATTCGGCATGTGCTCGCGCAACTGGCGCAATTGCTGACCCACCAGCGGCCCGCCGTAATAGGCGCGCACCGCCACCAGTTGCGCCTGGCCTTCGGCGAAGTCGATCACTTGCAGCGCACCCGGATGCTGGATCAGACGCTTGATGTAGTTGGTCACCACCTGCTCGGGGCTGATCAGTACGTCGACCGGAATCGCTTCGTTCTGGAACAGCTGTTCTTCGCGATTGAGGTAGGACGCTTCGCGCACCCGGGCGATTTTGGTCGGGGTGTGGAACAGGGTGTGCGCGACCTGGCAGGCGACCATGTTGGTCTCGTCGCTGTTGGTCACCGCCACCAGCATATCGGCATCGTCGGCGCCGGCCTGACGCAGCACCGACGGCAGCGAGCCGCGGCCCTGAATGGTGCGGATGTCGAGACGGTCGCCGAGGTCGCGCAGGCGTTCGCCATCGGTGTCGACCACGGTGATGTCGTTGGCTTCGCTCGCCAGGTGTTCAGCCAGCGAACCGCCGACCTGTCCCGCACCGAGGATGATGATTTTCATCCAGTCACTCCGTTGAATCCGTTTAGCCGCGCGCGGCAGCGATCTTGATCAGCTTGGCGTAGTAGAACCCGTCATGCCCGCCCTGCTGGGCCAGCAATTGGCGACCGTGAGGCTGTTTGATCCCGGCGGTGGTTGCCAGATCCAGTTCGCGGGCACCGGGCGTGCGCTCAAGGAACGCAGCAATGACTTCGGTGTTCTCGGTCGGCAAGGTCGAGCACGTGGCGTAGAGCAGGATGCCGCCAACTTCGAGGGTCTTCCACATGGCGTCGAGCAGCTCGCCTTGAAGTTGCGCGAGGGCGGCGATGTCGTCGGCCTGACGGGTCAGCTTGATGTCCGGGTGACGGCGGATCACGCCGGTGGCCGAGCATGGCGCGTCGAGCAGGATGCGCTGGAACGGTTTGCCGTCCCACCACGCGGCGGTATCGCGGCCGTCGGCGGCGATCAGTTCGGCGCTCAGCCCCAGCCGCTCAAGGTTCTCCTTCACCCGCACCAGCCGCTTGGCTTCCAGATCCACCGCCACCACGCCGGCCAGCGCCGGTTCGGCTTCGAGGATGTGGCAGGTCTTGCCGCCCGGCGCGCAACACGCATCGAGCACGCGCTGGCCCGGGGCCAGATCGAGCAGATCGGCGGCCAGTTGCGCGGCTTCGTCCTGCACGCTGATCCAGCCTTCGGCAAAACCCGGCAGGCTGCGCACGTCGGCGGCGGCGTCGAGGACGATGCCGTCGCGGCTATAGACACACGGCGTGGCGGCGATGCCGGCGTCGCTGAGCAAGCCGACGTAGGCGTCGCGGCTGTGATAGCGGCGGTTGACCCGCAGAATCATCGGCGGGTGCGCGTTATTTGCCGCGCAGATCGCTTCCCATTGCTCCGGCCAGAAGGCTTTCAGGGATTTTTGCAGCCAGCGCGGGTGGGCGGTGCGTACCACTGGGTCGCGTTCCAGCTCGGCGAAAATCGTCTCGCTTTCGCGCTGGGCATTGCGCAGCACGGCGTTGAGCAGACCCTTGGCCCACGGCTTTTTCAGCTTGTCGGCGCAACCGACGGTTTCGCCGATGGCCGCGTGCGGCGGCACGCGGGTGTAGAGCAGTTGATAGAGACCGACCAGCAGCAATGCCTCGACATCGGCGTCGGCAGCCTTGAACGGCTTCTGTAGAAGTTTTTCCGCCAGCGCCGACAGCCGTGGCTGCCAGCGCGCGGTGCCGAACGCCAGATCCTGGGTGAAACCGCGATCACGGTCTTCGACCTTGTCCAGTTGCGTCGGCAGGGAGCTGTTCAGCGAAGCCTTGCCGCTGAGCACGGCTGCGAGTGCCTTGGCGGCAGCCAGACGCGGGTTCATTGCGCGTCCACCACGGCGCCGAGCACGGTGCCGACGGCAAATTTCTCGCGACGGCTGTTGAACAGGTCGCTGAAGTTCAGCGCCTTGCCGCCGGGCAGTTGCAGACGGGTCAGGCACAGCGCCTGTTCACCGCAGGCGACGATCAGGCCGTCCTTGCTGGCGCTGAGGATTTCACCCGGCGCGCCTTTGCCGTCAGCCAGGGTCGCGGCCAATACCTTCAGCGCTTCACCGCTGAGGGTGCTGTGGGTAATCGGCCATGGGTTGAAGGCACGCACCAGGCGCTCCAGCTCAACCGCCGGACGGCGCCAGTCGAGGCGCGCTTCGTCCTTGTTCAGTTTGTGGGCGTAGGTGGCGAGCTCTTCGTTCTGCACTTCGCCTTCGAGGGTTCCAGCGGCCAGGCCGGCAATTGCCTGAACCACGGCGGGCGGGCCCATTTCGGCAAGGCGGTCGTGCAGCGTGCCGCCCGTGTCGTCGGCACTGATCGGGGTCACGACCTTGAGCAGCATCGGCCCGGTGTCGAGGCCGGCTTCCATGCGCATCACAGTCACGCCGCTTTCGGCATCACCGTGTTCCACGGCGCGCTGGATCGGCGCCGCACCGCGCCAGCGTGGCAGCAGCGAGGCGTGGCTGTTGATGCAGCCCAGACGCGGAATATCCAGCACCGCTTGCGGCAGGATCAGGCCGTAGGCGACCACCACCATCAAGTCCGGTTTCAGCGCGGCGAGCTCGGCTTGAGCATCGGCGTTGCGCAGGGTCGGCGGCTGCAACACCTGGATATTATTTTCCAGGGCCAACTGTTTGACCGGGCTCGGCATCAGTTTCTGCCCGCGACCGGCCGGACGATCCGGTTGGGTATAGACCGCAACGATCTCGTAAGGGCTGTTCAGCAGGGCCTTGAGGTGTTCGGCGGCAAATTCCGGGGTACCGGCAAAAACGATGCGCAGTGGCTCAGTCATGAAGGGAATCTCATAAAAAGAAAAAGGCTTGCCGCAGCAAGCCTTTGAAGGAGGGCATCAAGCGTTCTGGCGATGCAGCTTTTCCAGTTTCTTCTTGATCCGGTCGCGTTTGAGCGTGGACAGGTAATCGACGAACAACTTGCCGTTGAGGTGGTCGCATTCGTGCTGGATGCACACCGCGAGCAGGCCTTCGGCGATCAGTTCGTAAGGCTGGCCGTCGCGGTCCAGCGCTTTGATTTTGACCTTCTGCGGGCGGTCGACGTTTTCGTAGAAACCCGGCACCGACAGGCAGCCTTCCTGGTACTGATCCATCTCGTCAGTCAGCGATTCGAACTCGGGGTTGATGAACACCCGGGGTTCGGTGCGGTCTTCGGAAAGGTCCATCACGACGATACGTTTGTGCACGTTGACCTGGGTCGCGGCGAGGCCGATGCCCGGCGCTTCATACATTGTTTCAAACATGTCATCGACCAACTGACGCACTTCGTCGTCCACTACAGCCACAGGCTTGGCGATAGTACGCAGACGCGGGTCCGGGAATTCGAGGATGTTTAAAATGGCCATAGGCTGATTGCTGCACGTATTGAGTAAAGTCGGGTCGATGGCCTGGCAGGTCCGAAGATGCAGGCTACCGTTGTGAAGCGTAGCTAATGCAATTTGCAGTAGCGAGCCACGGGGGCTCTGACGGTTCACGCGAACGCACATGATAAAGGGATTCGCTGCATGAGGAAAACACTACTCGCCCTGCTGCTTCTGGCTTCGGCCGCGGCTGCGCAAGGGCAAGTGCAACTCAGGGATGGTTTTCCACAGCAATACACGGTGGTTTCGGGAGACACCCTCTGGGACATTTCCGGCAAATACCTGCGCGAGCCCTGGCAATGGCCACAGCTGTGGCGGGCCAATCCGCAGATCGAAAACCCCAACCTGATCTACCCCGGCGACACGCTGACGCTCCGTTACGTCAACGGCCAGCCGCAGCTGACCCTCAATCGCGGCGAGTCACGGGGCACCATCAAGCTGTCGCCACGCATCCGCACCAGCCCGGTGGCCGAGGCGATTCCGAGCATTCCGCTGAAATCAATCAACAGTTTCCTGCTGAGCAACCGCATCGTCGACAAGGTCGAGGACTTCGACAAGGCGCCGTATATCGTCGCCGGCGATGCCGAGCGCGTGTTGAGTGGCACTGGCGACCGGATCTTCGCCCGGGGCCACTTCGATCCGAATCAACCGGTGTACGGCATCTTCCGCCAGGGCAAGGTCTACACCGACCCGCAGACCAAGGAGTTTCTCGGGATCAACGCCGACGATATCGGTGGCGGTGAAATCGTCGCCACCGAAGGCGACGTCGCCACCCTCGCCCTGCAACGCACCACCCAGGAAGTACGTCTGGGCGATCGTCTGTTCAGCGGCGAAGAGCGCTCGATCAATTCGACTTTCATGCCCAGCGCCCCGAGCACCAACATCAACGGCCTGATCATCGACGTGCCGCGCGGCGTCACGCAGATCGGCGTGATGGACGTGGTCACCCTGAACAAAGGCAAGCGCGACGGTCTGGCCGAAGGCAATGTGCTGGTGGTGATGAAAACCGGGGAAACCGTGCGCGACCGGATCACCGGCCAGCCGCTGAAAATTCCCGATGAACGGGCCGGTCTGCTGATGGTGTTCCGTACCTACGACAAGCTCAGTTACGGCCTCGTACTCAACGCATCGCGCTCGCTGGCGGTGCTCGACAAGGTGCGAAATCCTTAGCAGGCTTAACAAGTTACCAACAGAGTTATCCACAGCTTGTTCCGAATGGTTCGGGACTTATAACGATCAAGGATGATCCACGATGCTGTCTGCCTGTACGCCGGTTTCCCCTGCGGAACTGGAAGCGCGTTTGCGCCTGCACCGCTTGCCGGAAATCGGTCCGAAACGTTTTGCCAAACTGCTTGAAGCCTTCGGCTCGGCGTCAAAAGCCCTGAGCGCGCCGGCCAGTGCCTGGCGAGCGCTGGGTCTGCCAGCGGCGTCGGCCGAGGCCCGGCGCAGCCCGCAAGTGCGCGACGGCGCCAGCCATGCATTGCGCTGGCTAGAGCGGCCCGGCCAGCATCTATTGATGTTGGACCAAGCGGATTATCCGGCGCTGCTGGCGCAGATCCCTGACCCGCCACCGCTGTTGTTCGTCGCCGGTGATCCGCTGATTCTGGAAAAACCGCAACTGGCGATGGTCGGCAGTCGCAGCGCGTCGCGCCCGGGAATGGATACCGCCGCCGCGTTTTCCCGCAGCCTCGCCGGGGCCGGTTTCGTCATCACCAGTGGTCTGGCGTTGGGTATCGATGCGGCTGCCCATCAAGCGGCGCTGGACGTCGGCGGGCAAACCGTCGGCGTACTCGGCACGGGTCTGGAAAAGTTTTATCCACAGCGCAATCGCCGACTCGCCGACGCGATGATTGCCTCGGGCAGCGCAGTGGTTTCTGAGTTTCCACTGGACGCCGGGCCAACGGCGAGCAACTTCCCTAGGCGCAACCGGATCATCAGCGGTTTGTCCCTCGGTGTGCTGGTGGTCGAGGCGAGTGTCGCCAGCGGTTCGCTGATCACTGCCCGGCTGGCGGCGGAACAGGGCCGCGAGGTGTATGCGATTCCCGGCTCGATCCATCACCCCGGTGCGCGCGGCTGCCATCAGTTGATCCGCGACGGCGCGGTGCTGGTGGAAACCATCGAACACATTCTCGAAGCACTGCGCGGCTGGCAGCATTTGCCGTTATCCACAGACCCGCCGGATTCCGCGCATCCCTTGCTTGATCTGCTGCACGCCGCGCCGCACACCAGCGAAGCCTTGGTCGAAAGCAGCGGCTGGGCGTTGCCCAAAGTCCTCGCGGCGCTCACCGAGCTGGAAATGGACGGCCGCGCAGTGTGTGAAAACGGTCGCTGGCTGGCGAGGACACGCTAGGTTTTACAGGGAAGATCGGTAAACTGCGCAAAACCTGTTTTCGGAGAGTTTTTTCATGGTCAACAGTTGGCGTGTGCAACAAGCCGCACGAGAGATTCGCGCCGGGGCGGTGATTGCCTATCCAACCGAAGCCGTCTGGGGGCTGGGTTGCGACCCGTGGAACGAAGAGGCAGTGGATCGTCTGTTGGCGATCAAGAACCGTTCGGTGGACAAGGGCCTGATCCTGGTCGCCGACAACATCCGCCAGTTCGACTTCCTGTTCGAAGACTTCCCGCAAGAGTGGCTCGACCGCATGGCCAGCACCTGGCCGGGGCCGAACACCTGGCTGGTGCCGCATCAGAACCTGTTGCCGGAATGGGTGACGGGCGTGCATGACACGGTGGCGCTGCGGGTCAGCGATCACCCGCAGGTGCGGGATCTGTGCTCGATGGTCGGGCCGCTGATTTCCACCTCAGCCAATCCGCAGGGGCGGCCGGCGGCGCGCACGCGGTTGCGCGTCGAGCAGTATTTCCGTGGGCAGATCGACCTGATCCTTGGCGGGCAACTGGGCGGGCGCAAGAACCCCAGCGTGATTCGCGATCTGGCAACCGGCAAGGTCATTCGTCCCGACTGATCCTGCGTCGAAAACCTTTACCGTGAGTCTTCCTCGCCTTGATGGCGAGGAAGACTACGCCTGCCTGCGAATTATCCTGCAATGACGCCGGTTTCCCTGTCGGAAAAGTCGCCAAATCCCCGGATTCATTGGCTTTTCCCACTTGATTATCAGACTTTCTGGTGTGGCGGAATCGGCAAAAGCAACCATCCTTTCCCTGCACTCGAAACACTTCGATAAGTTAAGGTCTGCGGAGAAAGAATGGACACTACCAATTTGCAGCTCACGGATTACCTGCAGGCGCTTCAGGTGACGTTGAAGAGTCACCATGAGGGTTGTCGCATCGTGATGCTTGAGGCTGGGGCGGATACTCAGGAGTTCGACCGGTTTATCGATCGGCAATTTCGGCTTCGGTTGCAGCATTACATGCTGACTTCACGGGCGCGGATGCTCGAAACCAGACTGGCGATAAAGTCGCGCAGTACCCATTTCCTGCTGTATCGGCACGATCAACTGTTGGCGGTATTGAGAGCGACTCCGGCACCGTTCGAGTGGGTATCGCTGGCGCAGCAACACGTTTCTCCCACGGTGGCGCTGTCGCGCCATGTCGAATTCAGTCGATTGATGTCGTACACGCCCAATCAGTTGCCCATCGCGGTCAACGGTCTGCTGGCGGCCGCTACCGAGTGGGCCATTAAATGCGGTTATAACGGGGTAACCGCGTTGTGCAGATCGCAACAACTGCGCTTCTACCAGCGTTTCGGCCTGATGCCGATCGCCTCCAATGCCCTGCATATCGACCAGCGCGCACGCGGCGATTACTGGGTGCTGTCAGCCGAGTGGCGGCAAATTCTCGCGGCGGTCCAACCGCCTGATCCGGCGGTTGGCCACGTGGTGCAAAAACCGTTGGAGTGTCATCTGTCGAGGTGTTGAACGCGTTCGAACTGACTTGCCAGCCGTGGGTTTGCAACCCTGACTGGCAAGACGCCGAAGGTTTGTCAGGGCAGCAGGATGGTCGAACCGGTGGTGCGCCGTGCCGACAATTCGGTCTGCGCCTTCGCCGCATCAGCCAGTGGATAGCGCTGGCTGATGCTCACCTTGAGCTTGCCGCTGATGATCATCTCGAACAACTCGTCGGCCATGCGCTGCAGGTTCTCGGCGTTGTTGGCGTAGGTCGCCAGGGTCGGGCGGGTCACGTACAGCGAGCCCTTGGCCGAAAGAATCCCCAGATTCACCCCGTCCACCGCACCGGAGGCGTTGCCGAAACTCACCACCAGCCCACGCGGCGACACACTGTCGAGCGAGGTCAGCCAGGTGTCTTTGCCGACGCCGTCGTACACCACCGGGACTTTCTTGCCATCGGTCAGCTCCAGCACCCGCTGTGCCACGTTTTCGTGGCTGTAATCGATGGTTGCCCAGGCACCGTTGGCCTTGGCCAGTTCGGCTTTTTCCTTCGAGCTGACCGTACCGATCAGCTTCACGCCCAGTGCCTTGGCCCATTGGCAGGCCAATGAACCGACACCCCCGGCAGCGGCGTGGAACAGAATGGTTTCGCCACCCTTGAGTTCATAGGTCTGGCGCAGCAGGTACTGCACGGTGAGGCCCTTGAGCATGACCCCGGCTGCGGTCTCGAAGCTGATTTCGTCCGGCAGCTTCACCAGATTGGCTTCGGGCAGGGTGTGCAACTGGCTGTAGGCACCCAGCGGGCCGCTGCCATATGCCACGCGATCACCGACCTTGAACCGGGTGACGTCGCTGCCCACCGCATCGACGATGCCGGCGCCTTCAGCGCCGAGGCCGGACGGCAAGGCTGGCGGGGCATACAGACCGCTGCGGAAATAGGTATCGATGAAGTTCAGGCCGATCGCCTTGTTCGCCACCCGCACCTGATTCGGGCCGGGCGCGGCGGGTTCGTAGTCAACAAACTCGAGCACTTCGGGACCGCCGTGGGCGCGGAACTGGATACGCTTTGCCATCTGCCTGCTCTCCTTGGGTCGTCTGTAAGCCCCCTATCCAACTCCCCTGCTTGATCTTCGTCAACTGCGGCGCGCAGGTTTGCGGTGTTATGCTACGCGCCCATTTGCGCCGCCCCCTGCCTGCGGGGCGCCCGCGTAGTTATGCCCGATTCAAGGTGAAGCCATGACGACCCGCACCGACGCCGTAAAGGCCTATCTGCTCGATTTGCAAGACCGCATCTGTGCCGCGCTGGAAACCGAGGACGGCGGCACGCGCTTCGTCGAAGACGCCTGGAACCGGCCTGCCGGTGGTGGCGGCCGTACCCGCGTGATCGAAAACGGTACGGTGATCGAAAAGGGCGGCGTCAACTTTTCCCACGTGTTCGGCAGCGGCCTGCCACCGTCGGCCAGCGCCCATCGCCCGGAACTGGCCGGTCGCGGTTTCGAAGCCCTCGGCGTGTCGCTGGTGATTCACCCGCACAACCCGCATGTGCCGACGTCCCACGCCAACGTGCGCTTTTTCATCGCCGAGAAGGAAGGTGAAGAGCCGGTCTGGTGGTTCGGCGGCGGCTTCGACCTGACCCCGTATTACGGCAACGAAGAAGACTGCATCCACTGGCACCGCGTCGCCGAGCAGGCCTGCGCGCCGTTCGGGCCGGACGTCTATCCGCGTTACAAGGCCTGGTGCGACACCTATTTCCACATCAAGCATCGCCATGAACCGCGTGGCATCGGCGGCCTGTTTTTCGACGACCTGAACGAGTGGGATTTCGACACCAGTTTCGCCTTCATGCGCGCCATCGGTGATGCCTACATCGACGCTTACCTGCCCATCGTACAGCGCCGCAAGAACGATGCGTTCACCGCACAGCAGCGTGAATTCCAGGAATTCCGCCGTGGCCGCTACGTCGAGTTCAACCTGGTCTACGACCGAGGCACCCTGTTCGGCCTGCAATCGGGCGGGCGTACCGAGTCGATCCTCATGTCGTTGCCGCCGCAAGTGCGCTGGGCCTATGACTTCAAGGCCGAACCCGGCAGTGAAGAAGCGCGCCTGACCGACTACTTCCTGCAAGACCGCGACTGGCTGGCCGAGGCCTGAGGACTGCTGATGGATCGTTACGTCGTTTTCGGTAACCCGATCGGCCACAGCAAGTCGCCGATGATTCACAAACTGTTCGCCGAGCAGACCGGTCAGCGCCTCGACTACAGCACCCTGCTGGCGCCGCTTGACGACTTCAGTGCCTGCGCCATGGCGTTCTTCCAGGACGGTCGCGGCGCCAACGTCACGGTGCCGTTCAAGGAAGAGGCCTATCGCCTGGCGAACAGCCTGACCGCTCGCGCGCAGCGCGCTGGTGCAGTGAACACCTTGAGCAAACTGGTCGACGGTTCGCTGCTCGGCGACAACACCGACGGCGCCGGTCTGGTGCGCGACCTGACGGTGAATGCCGGTTTCAGCCTGACCGGCAAACGCATCCTGCTGCTCGGCGCTGGCGGCGCGGTGCGTGGCGCGCTGGAGCCGTTGCTGGCGGAGAAGCCGGCATCGGTGATCATCGCCAATCGTACGGTGGATAAAGCCGAGCTGCTGGCCGAGCTGTTCTGTGATCTGGGGCCGGTGTCGGCCAGTGGTTTCGACTGGTTGCAGGAGCCGGTGGACGTGATCATCAACGCCACTTCCGCCAGCCTCACCGGCGACGTGCCGCCGATTGCCGCGAGCCTGATCGAGCCGGGCCAGACCCTGTGCTACGACATGATGTACGGCAAAGAGCCGACTGCGTTCTGCCGTTGGGCCAGCGAGCATGGCGCGGCAGTGTCGATGGATGGTCTGGGAATGCTGGCTGAACAGGCGGCCGAGGCGTTTTTCCTGTGGCGCGGGGTACGCCCGGATACGGCGCCGGTACTGGCCGAACTACGCCGCCAGTTGGCCCTTTAAAAGCTTCGCGAGCAAGCCCGCTCCCACATTGGAATGCGATCAAATGTGGGAGCGGGCTTGCTCGCGAATGGCCGCACCGCCGATCCTGGATCAATCCTCAAACCGGATCGGACACTTTTCCGGCCCTTCGAGCTTCCGCAACTCCTCCACCACCTGCGGCCGCGCCCGGCGCAGGGTCAGGCTGCGATCCTGACGCAGCAGGCGCCGCGCCTCCTGATGCAGCATCTCCACCCCCGAATAATCGATGAAGTTGATCTGCTGCGCCTCGATCACCACCCGCGTACCGTGCAGCCGTTGCAGGCGCACTTGCAGGTAATGGCTGGCGCCGAAGAAGATCGAGCCGCCGACTCGCAGTACGTCCTCCTCACCCTCGCGCGAATGCTGCACTCGCGGTTGCGAGGTGCGCTTGAGGTAGAAGAACAGCGACGCCAGCACCCCGGCATAGATCGCGGTCTGCAGTTCCAGTAGCAGCGTGGCGAGGCAGGTCAGCGCCATGACCACGAACTCGGCACGGCTGACCCGCAGCAACGAACGAATCCCGCGATGATCCACCAGGCCCCAGGCGATCAACAGAATGCTCCCGGCCATCGCCGGAATCGGAATGTGTGAAATCAGCCCGGCGCCGAAAATCGCGAACAGCGCGACCCAGATCGCCGAAAACACCCCGGCCAGCGGCGAACAGGCGCCCGCCTCGTAACTCAGGCCTGAGCGGGTGAACGAACCGGCGGAGAGCGATCCGGAAAAGAATGCCCCGACAATATTCGACAAGCCCTGTGCGCGGACTTCCTGGTTGGCATCAAGCAACTGCTGCGAACGTGCAGCAATCGAACGGGCAATCGACAGGCTGGTGACCAGACCGAGCATGCCCACCGCCACCGCGCTCGGCAGCAAGCGCAGCACCAGATCGAGATCCAGCGGCAGCGCACTGAACGGTGGCAGGCGTCCGACAAAGGCGCTGACCAGATGCACGTGGCCGAACATCGCCGGCCATAACCACACCACTGCGCTGCCCAGCACCAGCGTTATCAACAGAGTCGGCCAGCGCGGCAGCAGTTGTCTGAGGACAAAACCGACCAGCACCGTGGCCACACCCAACACCAGTGATGGTTTATCCACAGCCCGCAGGTGTTGCAGCAGGTCCATCAGACTGGCCAGCGCCGTGGCTTTCGCCGGCAGATCCAGCCCCAGCAGATTCGGCAACTGGCCGATGGCAATCACCACCGCCGCGCCGAGGGTGAAACCGAGCACCACCGAGTGCGAGACGAAATTCACCAGTGCACCGAAGCGCAGCAGGCCGAGCAGCCACTGGAAAATCCCCGCCAGAAAGCTCAGCAGCAGGATCAGCGTGATGTAGTCCTGGGATGCGGGTACGGCCAAGGGACTGATGCTGGCATACAGCACAATCGAAATCGCTGCAGTCGGGCCGCAGATCAGATGCCACGACGAACCCCACAGACAGGCAATCAGCACCGGGATGATCGCGGCGTAAAGACCATACTCCGGCGGCAGGCCGGCGATCAGCGCGTACGCGATCGACTGCGGCAACGCGAGAATCGCACCGCTCAGGCCAACGACCAGATCCCGGCCGACGCTGGCGCGGGTTTGCCGGGGCAGCCAGGTCAGGAAGGGAAAGAGTGAATGGCGACTTGGCAGGGCCATGGGTCCTCGCGGGCGGGTTTTGTTCAAGGTTATCAGGGTGCCAGGGTAAAGGCCCTCACCCTAACCCTCTCCCGGAGGGAGAGGGGACTGATCGAGGTGAAAGAGGGAAGTACGCCGACCTGAGATATCCAGTCGAACTCAGGTTCTGAACAACATAAAGATCGGCTCCCTTCCCCCTCGCCCCCTCTGGGGGAGAGGGCTGGGGTGAGGGG
>NZ_JASCPO010000230.1:0-9236 GCF_029960145.1 Pseudomonas sp. PS01299
CGCTCCCACAGGGTTCTGCACAGAACGGGCATTTGTGAACACCGGTCATCCAATGTGGGAGCGAGCTTGCTCGCGAAGGCTGCGTATCAGTCGCCATATTCATCGCCTGAACCACCGCAATCGCGGGCAAGCCCGCTGCCACAGGGTTCTGCACAGAACGGGCATTTGTGAACACCGGTCATCCAATGTGGGAGCGAGCTTGCTCGCGAAGGCTGCGTACCAGTCGCCATATTCATTGGCTGATATACCGCATTCGCGAGCAAGCTCGCTCCCACAGGTTAGGATGTCGGCTGCACTCCCCCGTGACCTGCGATCGAACCTCGACGCGCTATCACTGTCATTCGGGGACGCGACGTTTTTTGCCAAGGATCGATATGACCAGCCTCAACCCCCAAGACACCTTCGTCCCCGGACGCCTGCAACAGGTGTCCACACGCATCGCTTTTTTCATCGCCGGCCTGGGCATTGCCGCGTGGGCGCCGCTGGTGCCGTACGCCAAGGCCCGCGCCGGACTCGATGAAGGCACGTTGGGCCTTCTGCTGCTGTGCCTGGGGGTCGGCTCGATTCTGGCGATGCCACTGGCGGGGATTCTCGCCACGCGCTTCGGCTGCCGCAAAGTCGCCACCGGCGGCACCCTGCTGATTTGCGCGGCGCTGCCGTTGCTGGCGACAGTGTCGTCGATACCGGCGCTGATCGCCACGCTGTTCATGTTCGGCGCCGGGTTGGGCACGGTGGATTCGACCGTCAACCTGCAAGCGGTGATCGTCGAGCGGGCCAGCGGCAAGCACATGATGTCCGGCTTTCATGGCCTGTTCAGCCTCGGCGGGATCGTCGGCGCGGCCGGTGTCAGCGCCCTGCTCGGCCTCGGGCTGACACCGCTGGCAGCGATGCTGGTCGTGGTGGCGGTGTTGATCGGCGCACTGTTCAAAGCGGTGCCGCACATGCTGCCGTACGGCAGTGAAAGCTCGGGCCCGGCATTAGCCATTCCCCACGGCATCGTGCTGTTCATCGGCGGGATGTGTTTCATCGTGTTCCTCACCGAAGGCGCGGCGCTCGACTGGAGCGCGGTGTTCCTCGCACAGGAACGCGGGATCGACACGGCGTATGCGGGCTTGGGTTACGCCGCATTTGCCCTGACCATGACGGCGGGACGCCTGCTGGGTGACAGGATCGTGCGCAGTGTCGGGGCTACGCGGATCATTCTGTTTGGCGGGCTGCTGGCAGCGGCAGGCCTGTTTCTGGCGACCTTCGCCCCGAGCTGGGAAGCCGCGCTGCTGGGGTATGCGCTGGTCGGCGCCGGCTGTTCGAACATCGTGCCGGTGCTGTATACGGCGGTGGGCAAGCAGACGGTGATGCCGGAAAGCATTGCGGTGCCGGCAATCACCACGCTGGGTTACGCAGGGATTCTGGCGGGGCCGGCGGTGATCGGTTTTGTCGCGCATGCCAGCAGTTTGAGTTTTGCGTTTGGCTTGATGGCGGTGTTGTTGGTGGCGGTGGCCATCGGCGGCAAGACCTTGAAAGTCTGAACATTGGCGCGGTACCTGTCAGGTTTGACAGTAGACAAGCCCTGCCCCCAATCATAGGGTTGATTTCCAGCTCAGGAGAAAAGGAAATCCGGCATGAACATTGGAACAGGATCAGTTATTGCGCTAATCACTATTCTCCAGGGATGCGCTTCCGTTAATCGATACGACTGGGGCGAAGGCACTGCCAATTTTGCGCCTGCTGAGCGGCTGGCCAATGCCGGCGGGAACTATGCGCATTGGCAAGCCATTGGCCGTGTTGAAGTTGAAGACGGCATGACCTGCTCCGGCACGCTGATTGACACTCGAGAACCCGGAGCAGTATCGCAACCCGCCTACGTGCTGACCTCCGGACACTGCACACATCCGGAGATAGGCAATAACGAGATCATCGTCAATCAACCTGCAAAGGGTCGGGTGACGTTCAATTATTTTTTCGACACGCAACCGCAAAGCCGTTCCTACACGGTCAGTCGCATTGGCTGGAGCACGCTACGCGGTCAAGACCTCTCTATCATTGAGCTTGAACAGCCTCTGGAACAGTTGATCAGAGACGGTATCCAGCCGTTGAAACTGGCGCGGACCCCATTGGTCAGCGAAGACGATATTCTGATCACCGGCGCGCCCATGAACGGTTTCATTCAGCGCATGGCCTGCAAACAAGAACACTCGGCGGCGATTATTGAAGGCCCATGGCGTTGGGTCGGACAACTGAGCAACCGTTGTCTCGATGTTGTCAGCGGGCTGTCAGGCTCGCCACTGCTTGCGCGTTACACCAATGAAATTGTGGGTGTGCTCGGCACCACCACTCGCGGGAGTGACCGCAATCGCTGCGACAAGGGCGCGCCCTGCGAAGTCGTGGCGGGACAGGTCAACAAACGCAGCAATACCAATTACGCCTCCACAACCGATGGGCTGGACGCCTGTTTCGCCAACGGACATTTCAATCCACGTCTGGACGGTTGTTCGCTGGGCGAGAACTGGTCGTTTCCTGGTTCGTCGCAAAACAGCGATTACATCAAGCTCGAGCGCGACGAACATGGACAAGTCGTGCCTTGGCGATGGCTGCAAACGTTCACCACAACCGCGCCTTACTACCGCTATCGCTTTACGCGCACTCTGGACGAATGTCAGAACCTTGATGGCTATAGCCAAGTGCGAACGGCTGCACCGGACGCCGATAATCAATTGAGTCATGAACTTAAAGACGGCTCAGGCTTGTACTTTCTCTGCCTGATTGGCCAACACCGGCCTACGGACGTACCCAAGCAATGGGCCGGAAGAACACCCAGCGTCTACTGGCGCTGGATGATGGACGCGCCCGCACCGCTGAAGCCTGCCTATAAGGTCGAAGCGGTAGGTGGCGACGAATACGACATCAGGGTATTTCCGGTTTCACCGGATCTGGATCCCGCCCGATTTCAATACAAGTACGGCCAGCCAGGGAGCATCAATTGCAATGACGGGCAGGGATTTCAACGCGTATCACCCTCCACAGGCGTGTTCCATGTTTCCATTGCCAATGGCCGAAAGAACGTCTGCCTCAAAGGCGCAGACCTGGCCGGGAATCCCGGGCCGACCATCGAGTTTCTGATCCCTCAATAGCTTCAGGCTTTTTGTGGCTGAACCGTGTGAAACCGATTCAGCCACAACAGCGCCTTAGAAACCTACACTGGCCTGCACGAAGAACGTACGCGGCGCACCGACATACATCCCCGAATTGTTGTCGCTGGAACGGGTGAAATACTGCTTGTCGAAGACGTTTTTCACCCCGGCGCCGAGCTTCAGGTTCGACACCTGCGGTCCGAAGTCATAACCGCCGCGCACGTTCCAGGTCACATAACCCGGGATGTCGCCGTACTGCCCGTCGGCCGTGCCTTCGGTGATGTAGTTGCCGTTGAAGCTGCCATCGGCGTTGACCCCGGTGCCCGGCGAGCGCTGTTTCGACTGGGCAAAACCGTCGATGTTGTAGGTCCAGCGATTGACGTCGTAGCGCAAGCCCACGGTCGCCACCTGCCGCGAATAGAACGGCAGATCACGGCCCTTGAAGCCCGGAATCTCGCCTTCGTAAGTCGCACGGGTGTAGGTGAAACCGGCGTTGGCGGTCAGACCGTCGAGACGCGGATCGAGCGCTGCCATGTCGTAGTGCACCGACGCTTCGATGCCCTGGTGCTTGGTCGCGCCAAGGTTGGTCCAGCCGACATCGTTGCTGATGTATTGCAGCTCGTCATCGAAGTCGATGTAGAACAGCGTCACTTCCCCGCCCCACACGTCATCGTTGTAGCGCGTGCCGATTTCGTAGGTCTTGGCCTTTTCCGGCTCCAGGCCGTTGGCGGTCTGGTCACCCGAGCCGCCCTGGCCGAGCTGGAAATACTGCAGGCTGCCGAACGAGGTTTCGTAGTTGGCGAACAGTTTCCACGCGTCCGACAAGTGATACATCACGCTCAGCGCCGGCAGCGGTTCGTTGCTTTCGATGCTGCGGTTTTTCTCCGGCACGCGTTTGCCCGAAGTATCGAGCACGGCGCGGTCATGCCAGTCAGTGCTGATGTGTTCGAAGCGAATGCCCGGGGTGATGGTCCAGTTGCTGACGTCGATCTTGTTGTCGACATACACCGAGTTAGCCTCGGTGCCGCCGGTGCGGTCCTGGAACACATGACCGTCGGACGTCGGCGTGACCACCGGCTGATTATTGACCAGCGCCAGACGGCTCGACTGTTCGTGCATCGCCTCTTTCAGGTAGCGATAACCGACGCTGACTTCCTGCGTGGTCGGGCCGACGTCAAACACCCGCGACACACGCGGTTCGACACCGAGGGTGTAATAGGAGCGCGGGTACGAGCTGAGGGTTTTCTGATCGCGGGCGGCGATGGTGCTGCCGCGAAAGCTGTCGGTGTAGTAGGTGAGGATTTCTGCCTGGGTGCGCTCGTCGATCTGCCGGATCCACTTGAACGACACGTCTTTGCGCCGACCGCTGAAGTTGTCGTAATCGCGCACCGAATCATACGGTTTGTCGTCGTACTGCTTCTGCGTCAGGCCGCCGGGCATGTCGGCGCTGGCGTCGTAGTAATGAACGTTGAGGCTGAAATCGTCCTGATCGGTCGGCGCCCAATGGGTCTTGAGCAGCACGTCGTCGATGTCGTTATCGTTGTTGCGCTCGCGGTAACCGTTGCCGTTGACCCCGGAGTACAACAGCGCCACGCCCATGCCGTTGTCGGCCGTGCCGCCGAGGAACGCCGTGTCGATGTGCTTCCAGCCGCCGTACCGGGTGGTCTCCAGCGTGGTGCCGATTTCCCCGGTGGCTTTTTCCGGAATGGCGCGGGTGACGAAGTTGATCACCCCGCCGACGTTTTGCGGGCCGTAACGCACGGAACCGGCGCCGCGTACCACGTCGATGCTGTCGAGATTGCCCGAGGAGATCGGCGCCATCGACAGTTGTGGCTGACCGTACGGCGCGAACGCGGCCGGCACGCCATCGATCAGCACCGTGGAGCGTGGCGACAGGCGCGAAGTCAGGCCACGCACGCCGACGTTCAGCGCGATGTCGCTGCCGCCGGTGCCGTTGGAGTCCTGCACCTGCACGCCCGGCACGCGCTTGAGCACGTCACTGACGTTCATCGCGCCCTGCTCGACCATGGCTTCGCGGCGGATCACCGTGCGTGCGCCCGGGTGGTTCTGTACCACGGCGGCATCGGCGTCGCCGAGCCAGTCGCCGACCACTTTGATGTCGGTCACGCCCAGTTCCAGCGGGCCGTTGCTGGCGGCGGTCGCGACTGGCGCCAGAGTCACCGAGCCTTCGTTGATCTGATAGTCGAGGCCGCTGCCCTGAAGCAATTGGCGCAGCGCCTGCTCGGGGGAAAGATTGCCGTCAACCGCCGGCGCCTGTTTGCCGGCGACCAGATCCGGGCTGAAAAACACTTGCAGCGAAGTTTGCTGGCCCAGCTCGCTCAGGGCCTGGCCCAACGGCTGGGCGCGGATGTGAATGGCCTCGGCGGCATAGGCCAGCGGCATCGCAGCATTGACCGCCAGCGTCAGCGCCAACGGTAACCAAGGGGATTTTTTGTTGTTGGTTGAGGTGTTTTTCACGTCGAACGTAGTCCTGTGGAGCGCAAGAGTGTGCGTCTGTTAATGCAAACCAGTTGCAGTTGAACAGGAAGACGATGAACTCGAAAAAAACCTGAATGTTATTTTGAAATTATTTCCTGACTACCATCGGCCAGGGTGCGGACGGCCACCGGCAGGATGCTCGGCAAGGCTTTGAGCAAGGCGTCGGTGTTGTCGGATTTGAACACGCTGGTCAGGCGCAGACTGGCCACGGCCGGGTTGCTGACCGTCAGCGGCTTGTCGCGATAACGCGAAACTTCCGCCGCCACTTCACTGAGGCTGGCGTTGTTGAACACCAGTTTGCCGCCGCGCCACGCCGTCAGTTCAGCGGGGTTGACCGCGTAGGCGGCAGCGACTTTGCCTTCGGCATCGACATGGGTGCCAAGGCCGGCGGTCAGGTTGATGAATTGGTCGTCCGGCGCATTGCGCCCCTGCACCTTGACCGTGCCCTGCTCCACCGCGACCCGGGTTTGCGTGACATCGCGGCGCACATCGAAACGCGTGCCGGTGACCGTGACCTTGCCGCTGCCGGCCTCGACCACGAACGGCCGCGCCGTGTCGTGCTGAACGCTGAACAGCGCCTCGCCTTCACTCAATTCGATCAGCCGCCGATCCTTCTCAAAACGCACCTGCAGGCGGCTGCGGCTGTTCAGGTCGATCACCGATCCGTCCGGCAGCGCCACATGCTTGCGCTCACCCAGCGCCGTCGCGAACTCGGCGCTGTAGCCGTCGGGGTGATTCAGACCGCTGAACAGACCGAGGCCGAGCGCCACCGCCAGCACACTGGCGGCCACGGCATAGCGCAGCAGCGGGCGACGTTCGCGACGGGCCGGCGGGGTTTCGACGAGGGCCTTGAGGCGTGGCGCCGGCAGCAGATCGGCCGCCGTCCACAGGCCTTGCAGCAACTGGAATTCGTCACGGTGTTGCGGATGCTGGTTCAGCCATACGTCGAAGCGCTGCTGTTCGTCGGCACTGATCAGCGGTTCCTGCAAACGCACAAACCAGCGTGCCGCCTCATCGCGCACCGTTGTTTGCCCGCACGCGCAATCACGGGTATCCATCATGGAATGTCCTGTCGGGCTGGGGATGAAACGCGGTGGCCGCTCATGACTGCATGCCGTCGAGACGATCGCGCAAGTGGCGCAGGGTGCGGATCATATACTTTTCGACCATGTTCCTCGACAGCCCCAGGCGTTCGGCGATTTCCGCCTGGGTCAGCCCTTCGATCTTCTGCCAGACGAAAATCTTCCGGCAGTTGAGCGGCAATTCCTGCAGCGCCCGTTCGATGGAGTCGGCCAACTGGATCGCCTGCATGTAATGCTCCGGGTCGCCGGTGGACGACACACTGTGATCGATCGCCTGCGACTCCATGGCTTCCCGCCGATCCTCACGCCGATAACCGTCGACCGCGATGTTGCGTGCGGTCTGGTGCAGATACGCCCGTGGCTGCTGCACCGCTGCCGAATCGGATTCGAGCACCCGCACAAAGGTGTCGTGCGCCAGATCCTCGGCCTGCGCGCGATTGCGCAGACGCCGGGTCCAGGTGCCGATCAACTCTTCGTAATGCTCGAAAAAGCCGGGTCTGCGGGGCAGCATGGGGTTCATGACAGCGTGCTGGGGAAAGAGGCGTGAATAGTAATGCTTCCTATTAAGGCCGGCAATTCATTCCTTGGAGACCCGATCCGCCGTTCATCTCCAGGTCATCGTGCTTTTGCAATCACCTCACTCATGTATTGATGCAGATCGCGAAAATCCTGAACGCTCCAGGCGTGCGGCGCGATCTTCACGCCGTTGTCCTGCAAGGTTTTTGGAATCAGGTTTCCATTGGGACGAAGGATGATCGAGGACACGATGACGCCCGGATAATCCTTAAGGCGTTTCTTGAAGGTGGCTGTTGTCAGGTCAGGCGTTGGCGGATTGCTTTTATTGGCCAATGGCCCGGTTGCCTTGATATCGGCGCCGTGGCACACAGCACAGCGCTGGACATAAAGATTTTTGCCGTTGGCATTTTCCGCAACGGACAGGGAGGTCTGAATGACTGATAACAAAGCGAATAAGGTGACGAGGGTTGTTTTCATTTTTATAGAGCAGAGGCTGAAACGGACGCCGCACAGCTAAGCACACATCAGGAAGCCAATTTCCACGTATCGAGAAATTGCCGGGCAGCGACCCACGTCGTCGAGTTTTTCGCAGCCGTCCCGCCTATTGTGTAAAATGCCGCCCGGGTGCCACCGCAACAACGCGGCAGGGCAGGTTTAATTCAGCGCAGGTCGGGCCGCCGCGCGGAGTTGCTGTGCCTATGAGCCACGATCCGTCACGCCTGCAGGCTGCCCGTCAGGAGTCGCCTTCTGCCCTGGCCTTTCTCTCGCGATTTTTCGCCGCCGAGTCCGCCGGTGGCCTGATTCTGATGGCCGCTGCCCTGGCCGCGCTGCTGGTCGCCAACTCGCCTTGGGCGGCCACGTATTTCTCGACCTTGCACATCAAGATCGCCGGTCTGTCGATCGAGCATTGGGTGAATGATGGCCTGATGGCGATCTTCTTCATGCTGGTGGGCCTGGAGATCAAGCGCGAAATGCTCGCCGGTCAGTTGTCGACCTGGGGTCAGCGCGCGCTGCCGGGCTTCGCCGCGCTGGGCGGGATGCTGGTCCCGGCCCTGATCTACGTCGCGATCAACTGGGGCAATCCGCAGACCCTGAGCGGTTGGGCGATCCCCGCCGCCACCGACATTGCTTTCGCCTTGGGCGTGCTGTCGCTGCTGGGCAAACGAGTGCCCGTCTCGTTGAAAATCTTCCTCTCGGCGCTGGCCATCCTCGATGACCTGGGCGCAGTGGTGATCATCGCGATTTTCTACACCAGCGGCCTGTCGGTGAGCATGCTGCTGGCCTCGTTGGCGGTGATTGCACTGCTGGTAATCCTCAACCGCTGCGGTGTCAGAAAGCTTTGGCCATACCTGATCGCCGGCGCCTTCCTGTGGTTCTTCATGCTGCAATCGGGGATCCACGCGACCCTCGCCGGGGTGATTCTGGCCCTGTGCATTCCGCTGGGAAATCCCGAAGACGAGCACAACTCGCCGCTGCTCTACCTCGAAGAAAAAATGCATCCGTGGGTGGCGTTCGCCGTGGTGCCGATTTTCGGCTTCGCCAACGCGGGTGTGTCGCTGACCGGCATTTCTCCGAGCAACCTGCTTGAGCCGGTGCCGCTGGGCGTCGCGCTGGGGCTGTTGTTCGGCAAGCAGATCGGCATCCTCGGCCTCGGCGCCCTGGCGATTCGCAGCGGCCTGGCGCAACTGCCGCAAGGCGCGAACTGGCTGCAACTGTACGGCGTCGCCCTGCTCTGCGGGATCGGCTTCACCATGAGCCTGTTCATTGGCGCACTGGCCTTCCCGGGCGCGCCGCATCTGGTCGACTCGGTGAAGGTGGGTGTGTTGCTGGGTTCGATTTTGTCCGCGCTGCTGGCGGTGGTCGTGCTGATGAGTGCGGGTAAGGCGAAGGCTTCGAGCTGACCGCCAGATCGGGTCGAGACAGAAAACCAATGTGGGAGCGGGCTTGCTCGCGAAAGCGTCAATTCAGTCAGCTAATTTATCGACTGAACCACCGCCTTCGCGAGCAAGCC
>NZ_JASCPO010000231.1:0-9206 GCF_029960145.1 Pseudomonas sp. PS01299
GGGCTTGCTCGCGAAGAGGGCGTTTCAGTCGACATGGAGATTGACTGACCCACCGCCTTCGCGAGCAAGCCCGCTCCCACAATGGATCTGAGTTGCCCTTTCGAATAACAAGAATTCCGGGAGCCCGCCATGTCGGTCGATCCGCAACAACTGCTGCGCGAGCTGTTTGCCACAGCCATCGACGCGGCCCATCCGAACCAAGTCCTCGAAGCCCATCTGCCCGCCGATCGCACGGGTCGGGTGATCGTCATCGGCGCTGGCAAGGCCGCAGCCGCCATGGCCCAGGTGGTCGAGCGCTGCTGGCAGGGTGAAGTATCCGGTCTGGTGGTGACCCGTTACGGTCACGGCGCTCCGTGCGAAAAAATCGAAGTGGTCGAAGCCGCGCATCCGGTACCGGACGCCGCCGGCCTGGCCGTGGCCAAACGCGTGCTGGAACTGGTCAGCAATCTGACTGAAGACGACCGCGTGATCTTCCTGCTCTCCGGCGGCGGTTCTGCCCTGCTCGCGCTGCCGGCCGAAGGCATTACCTTGGCTGACAAACAATCGATCAACAAAGCCCTGCTCAAATCCGGCGCGACCATCGGCGAGATGAACTGCGTGCGCAAGCACCTCTCGGCGATCAAGGGCGGCCGCCTCGGCAAGGCTTGCTGGCCTGCCACCGTCTACACCTACGCAATTTCCGATGTACCGGGCGACCTCGCCACGGTCATCGCCTCCGGCCCGACCGTGGCCGACCCGAGCACTTCGGCCGAAGCGCTGGCGATCCTCAAGCGCTACAACATTGAAGTCCCGGCGTCGGTGCGCAACTGGCTGCAAAGCCCGGAATCGGAAACGGTCAAACCCGGTGATCCGAGCCTGGCCCGCAGTCACTTCCAGTTGATCGCCCGCCCGCAGCAATCGCTGGATGCTGCGGCGGTGAAATGCCGCCAGGCCGGTTTCAGCACACTGATCCTCGGCGACCTCGAAGGTGAATCCCGCGAGGTGGCGAAAGTCCACGCCGGCATTGCTCGGCAGGTCATCAATCATGGTCAGCCGTTGGCGGCGCCGTGCGTGATTCTTTCCGGCGGCGAAACCACGGTCACCGTGCGCGGCAATGGTCGCGGCGGGCGCAACGCCGAATTCCTCCTGAGCCTGACCGACAGCCTCAAGGGCCAGCCCGGCGTTTATGCACTGGCCGGTGACACCGACGGCATCGACGGCTCGGAAGACAACGCTGGCGCGATCATGACCCCGGACAGCTACGCCCGCGCCGCCGCTCTGGGCCTGAGCGCCAGCGACGAGCTGGATAACAACAACGGTTACGGCTACTTCGAGGCGCTCGACGCGCTGATCGTTACCGAGCCGACCCGCACCAACGTCAACGACTTCCGCGCCATCCTGATCCTTGAGAACTGCAAATCATGACGCCTGATAAAAAGGTCAAAATCCTCGCCACCCTCGGGCCTGCCGTCGATGGCATCGAAGACATCCGTGAACTGGTCGAGGCCGGGGTCAACATCTTCCGCCTGAACTTCAGTCACGGCGATCACGCCGACCACGCCAAGCGCTATCAGTGGATCCGCGAAGTCGAGCGCCAGCTCAACTATCCGCTGGGCATTCTGATGGATTTGCAGGGGCCGAAACTGCGCGTCGGCAAGTTCGCCGACGGCAAGGTACAGCTGCATCGTGGTCAGGCGTTCCGCCTCGATCTGGACGCTACGCCGGGCGATGAACGCCGGGTGAACCTGCCGCACCCGGAGATTATCGCCGCGCTCGAAGCAGGCATGGATCTGCTGCTGGATGACGGCAAACTGCGCCTGCGCGTGGTCAGCAAATACTCCGACGCGATCGACACCACCGTGCTCAACGGCGGCGAACTGTCCGACCGCAAAGGGGTGAACGTGCCGCAAGCGGTACTTGAACTGAGCCCGCTGACCGCCAAGGATCGCCGCGACCTGAGCTTCGGTCTGGAGCTGGGCGTGGACTGGGTGGCGCTGTCGTTCGTGCAGCGTCCGCAGGACATTCTCGAAGCCCGCGAACTGATCGGCGACAAGGCCTTTCTGATGGCGAAAATCGAGAAGCCGTCAGCAGTTGAACAACTGCGCGAAATCGCCGAACTGAGCGACGCGATCATGGTGGCGCGCGGTGATCTCGGTGTCGAAGTGCCGGCGGAAAGCGTGCCGCAGATCCAGAAAAACATCATCAGCACCTGCCGTGAACTCGGCAAACCGGTGGTGGTGGCGACGCAGATGCTCGAATCGATGCGCTTCTCCCCGGCACCGACCCGTGCTGAAGTCACTGACGTGGCCAACGCTGTGGCTGAAGGCGCGGATGCAGTGATGCTCTCGGCCGAAACCGCGTCCGGCGAATACCCGCTGGAAGCGGTGCAGATGATGAGCAAGATCATTCGTCAGGTTGAGAACGGTCCGGACTATCAGACTCAACTCGACGTCAGCCGACCGAAAGCCGAGGCGACGGTGTCCGATGCGATCAGTTGCGCGATCCGCCGCATCAGCAACGTGCTGCCGGTGGCGGTGCTGGTCAACTACAGCGAATCGGGCGCCTCGACATTACGTGCGGCGCGGGAGCGGCCGAAAGCGCCGATCCTCAACCTGACGCCGAACCTGCAGACCGCGCGGCGTTTGAGCGTGGCGTGGGGCATTCACTCGGTGGTCAACGATCGCCTGCGTCAGGTCGATGAAGTGTGTTCGACCGCGCTGGAAATCGCCCAGGCGCAAGGCATGGCCGAGCGTGGCGATACGTTGCTGATCACTGCCGGGGTGCCGTTCGGGCAGCCGGGATCGACTAACTCACTGCGGATCGAAACATTGATCTGACGATTGCGACTGAACCCTGTGGTGAGGGGATTCATCCCCGATTGACTGCGCAGCAGTCACCGCTTTCAAGAGAGTGACGGTTTTCACAGAAAAACCGCACTCCCCGATTGGGGGCCGCTTCGCAGCCCATCGGGGATAAATCCCCTCACCACAGGTAAGCAAGACCTTTTGATTTTCCAACTGCCCAGATTTTTTCAACATGCCTGCCAATCATTTCAACACCCACTGCCCCGACTGGGCCGAGGCTTTGCTCAACGGTTTCAGTCAGATATTCCTTCAGCGCCACCCGCTATGCGGCCTGTTGTGCCTGCTGGCGATCCTGCTCACTGCGCCGGTGCTGTTTGCCGGCGCGCTGCTCGGGGCGGTCGCTGGATTGCTCACTGCACAGCGACGTAACTATGCCAAGGCTGATCGTCAGGCCGGTTTGTTCAGCTACAACGGCGTGCTGCTCGGCTTGTTACTGAGTCTGTATTTCCCCTGGTCACCGCTGCTGCCGCCGCTGATTCTGGCGGCTGGCGGCGTCAGTGCGATGCTCACTCAGCAATGGCTCAAACACGTTTACCGCAGTCGATCGATACCGGCCTACACCTCGCCATTCGTGGCCATCGGCTGGATCCTGCTGCTGTTCGCCGAGCCATCCGCGCCGACGGCGCACATCGAGATGAACACGCTGAACCTGCTCGCCGCAGGACTGCGTGGATTGGGTCAGGTGATGTTCCTCGAGCATCCGCTGGCCGGCGCATTGATCGGCATCGGCTTGTTGATCGCTGATCGCCGCGCCTTTTGCTGGGCATTGTTCGCGTCAGCCATCGGCCTTGCGTCCAGTCTGTTGCACCACGAAACCGGCGCGGCATTGCTGGGACTGGGCAGTTACAACGCGGTACTCGCCGCCCTCGCCTTCAGTGCGCAGCGCCAGCAACCGTGGCTGCCGCTGCTGGGCATCGTCCTTGCGCTGCTGGTCACCCCGCTGTTCGCCGCTCTCGGTCTGGCGATGCTGACCGCGCCGTTCATCCTCGCCGGCTGGCTGATCCGCGCCGGGATCCAGATGCTCGGTAAAGCGGCCGTCGACGCCACGCCTTGCGCACAGGGGGACAATCAACCTAGGCTGCGCTGATCTTCAATTCAGGCGTTATCCATGGACAGCAGCAACAGTTGGCGCGAACGGCTTTACGTGATGATTTTCCAGAGCGACACCCTCGCCGGGCGGCGCTTCGACGGCACCTTGCTGTTGATCATCCTTGCCAGCCTGGTGGTGGTGATGCTCGACAGCATCGACAGCATTCACCAGAACTACGCCGATGTGCTGGCCTACATCGAGTGGGGTTTCACCGTCATTTTTCTCGGTGAATACATCCTGCGCCTGTATTGCTCACCGAAACCGTTGCGCTACGCCTTCAGTTTCTACGGACTGGTGGATCTGCTGGCGATCGTGCCGGGGATCCTCGCGCTGTATTACAGCGATGCGCAGTACCTGCTGATCATCCGCATCATTCGGATGCTGCGGATCTTCCGCGTGCTCAAGCTCAGCCCGTACCTCAAGCAAGCCAACTATCTGATGTCGGCGCTGCGCGGCAGCAAGCAGAAGATCGTGGTGTTTCTGGTCAGCGTCTGCACCCTGGTGACGGTGTTCGGCACCCTGATGTACGTGATCGAAGGCCCGGAACATGGCTTCACCAGCATCCCCAAAGGCATCTATTGGGCTATCGTGACGTTGACCACCGTCGGCTTCGGCGACATCGTGCCGAAGACCCCGCTGGGTCAGGTAATTTCTTCGCTGGTGATGATCACCGGTTACTCGATCATCGCCGTGCCCACCGGGATTTTCACTGCAGAACTGGCCAACGCCATGCGCGGCGAACAGCTGCAACATGACTGCCCGGTGTGCAAGAAAAACAGCCATGAACAGAACGCAGCGTTTTGCTCGCGGTGCGGCAGTCAGCTGTTTAAGAAAGTGGAATAAGCACAGAGCTTTTTAATCTTTAAATGACTATGCCAGCCCGGCTATAGTCGCTGGCAAAACGGTATCACCCCCGACCGTTATCACCGACACAACAAGGAATGCGCAGTGAAAAAACTCTTTGGCGCCTCACTTCTCGCCGCCGGTCTTGCCTTTGGCAGCGTGGCTCAAGCCGCACCGACCCTGCTCAACGTCTCGTATGACGTGATGCGCGATTTCTACAAGGATTACAACACTGCGTTCCAGAAACACTGGCAGGCCGAGCACAACGAAAACATCACCGTGCAAATGTCCTTCGGCGGTTCGAGCAAGCAGGCGCGTTCGGTGATCGACGGCCTGCCGGCTGACGTCATCACCATGAACATGGCGACCGACATCAACGCCCTCGCCGACAACGGCAAACTGGTGCCGGAAAACTGGGTCAGCCGCCTGCCGAACAACAGCGCACCGTTCACCTCGGCCACCGTGTTCATCGTCCGCAAAGGCAACCCGAAAGCCCTGAAAGACTGGCCGGACCTGCTCAAGGACGGCGTGCAAGTGATCGTGCCGAACCCGAAAACTTCGGGCAACGGCCGCTACACCTACCTCTCGGCCTGGGGCTACGTGCTGAAAAATGGCGGTGACGAGAACAAGGCCAAGGACTTCGTCGGCAAACTGTTCAAGCAAGCGCCAGTGCTCGATACCGGTGGCCGCGCCGCGACCACCACGTTCATGACCAACCAGATCGGCGACGTGCTGGTCACCTTCGAGAACGAAGCCGAGATGATCGCTCGCGAGTTCGGTCGCGATCAGTTCGAGGTGATCTACCCAAGCGTCTCCGCCGAGGCCGAACCACCGGTGTCGGTGGTCGACAAAGTGGTCGACAAAAAAGGCACCCGCGCCGCCGCCGATGAATACCTGAAATATCTGTGGTCGCCGGAAGGTCAGGAAATCGCCGCCGCCAACTACCTGCGTCCACGGGACCCGGCAGTGCTGGCGAAGTACACCGACCGTTTCCCGAAAGTCGATTTCCTGTCGGTGGAGAAAACCTTCGGCGACTGGCGTTCGGTGCAGAAGACCCACTTCAATGATGGCGGAATCTTTGATCAGATCTACAGCCAGTAAGATTTGGCGGACATGAAAAAGGCGACCCTCGGTGGTCGCCTTTTTCATGGCAGTTTTACCCTCACCCCAGCCCTCTCCCGGAGGGAGAGGGGGCCAACCGAGGTGTCTGGCGAGTTACATCGACCTGAAAGACCTTATGGATTATGGATTCGGCAACCAAGTTTCAGGTCGGCAAATTGCTTCAGCATCCCCCAAACAGTCCCCTCCCCCTCCGGTACATACACTCCCGGAGGGAGAGGGAGCCAACCGAGGTGTCTGGCGAGTTACATCGACCTGAAAGACCTTATGGATTATGGATTCGGCAACCAAGTTTCAGGTCGGCAAATTGCTTCAGCATCCCCCAAACAGTCCCCTCTCCCTCCGGGAGAGGGTTAGGGTGAGGGGCTTTTACATAGGCGGCGTGACGCCATCCTTGCCGGCGGAAATCGATTGCGCCGTCAACGTGCCGTCTGCGTCCTGGGTCACGAAGCTGACAATCTTCACCCCGACCTTGAGCAAGCTGCGATCCCCCGGCGTCAGGTTGACGATCGGCACGTCCTCCGGCACCAGGATCTTCTGCTGCCCGCCCTTGTAGTTGACGGTCAGCACCCGGCCATTGCTGACCACCAGATCACCGACGCTGCCATTGGTCATGCTGCTGCCCTTGGCCAGATCAAACGGCCGATGACCGTCACCGCTGCCGGCCAGTTCCGGCGGGAATACGTGCACTTCCATTGCCTTGAGGGTGCCATCTTCCTGCGGCATGGCGGCCGAGCCAATGTAGCTGCCGGGTTTGATGTCTTCGATATTCGCCAGCGTGACGGCACGCACCTTGGTGTCCGCAGTCAACCGGATCACCACGTTCTCGCCGCTGTTGACGTGGACTTTCAGCGAATCGGCGCTGACCCCGGTGATCTCACCGCGCACGCCGAGACGCATGCCCGGGGCATCGGCGGCCTGCACCGCAGTGGCACTGAGCAGGCCAATCAAGGCAATCGTGGTGGTGTGACGCAGCAGCTGACGCAACATGGCAATCCTCCGTTGATGAACAGTAAAAGCGCAGCGGTAAACATAAGCACGCTATCGAAGAACATGTAAGTGAATGTATCATCGACCCTCCCCGGCTGGACGCAAGGTTCGCCGATGGACGACACCGCCGCTGAAGCCAATCATTCCGCAACGGAATAACTGATATCGATACAAGGCTTCTACCGCCGCGTCGGTGCGTCCCTTAGCCTCACCGCATTCCCTTTCGCTGGATCGAGAAACCTTATGAACGCCACAACTCACGCAATGACCCGAGGCATGGTGCTGCTGTTCGCCTTCTGCTGCGGCGCGATCGTCGCCAACATCTACTACGCGCAACCGATCATCGGCCTGATCGCGCCGGACATCGGCCTCTCCGACACCATGGCCAGCTTCATCGTCTCGCTGACGCAGATCGGTTATGCGCTGGGCCTGTTCTTCCTGGTGCCGCTGGGCGACCTGCTGGAAAACCGCCGGTTGATGATCATCACCACGGTGGTGGCGATTGCCAGCCTGCTCGGCGCGGCGTTCACCAGTCAGCCGAACGTGTTCCTGCTGATCTCGTTGCTGGTGGGCTTCAGTTCGGTGTCGGTGCAGATCCTGATTCCGCTGGCCGCGCATCTGGCGCCGGAAGAATCCCGTGGCCGGGTGGTCGGCGGGATCATGGGCGGCCTGCTGTTGGGCATTCTGCTGGCGCGGCCGGTGTCGAGCGTAGTGGCTGACCATTTCGGCTGGCGTGCGATGTTCATGATTGCCGCGGCGTTGATGGCCGCGATCAGCGTGGTGCTGGCGTTGACCGTGCCCAAGCGTCAACCGGATCACAGCGCTTCCTACGGCCAGTTGCTCGGCTCGCTGTGGACCCTGCTGCGCCAGCAACCGGTGCTGCGTCAGCGGGCGTTTTATCAGGGCTGCATGTTCGCCACCTTCAGCCTGTTCTGGACAGCGGTGCCACTGGAACTGGCGCGCAACCACGGTCTGTCGCAAAGCGAGATTGCGATCTTCGCGCTGGTCGGTGCCATCGGTGCCATCGCCGCGCCGATCAGCGGACGCCTGGCTGACGCCGGCCACACCCGCATCGCTTCGCTGCTGGCCATGCTGTTCGCCAGCCTGAGCTTCCTGCCGGCCTTCATTCACCCGGCCTACAGCGTCATCGGCCTCGCGGTGACCGGCGTGGTACTGGACTTCTGCGTGCAGATGAACATGGTTCTCGGCCAGCGCGCGGTCTACTCGCTGGACGCCAAAAGCCGTGGTCGCCTCAACGCGCTGTACATGACCAGCATCTTCATCGGCGGCGCTTTCGGCTCGTCGGTCGCCAGTGCGGTATATGAGCATGGCGGCTGGTTGTGGATCGTGATTGTCGGTAGCGCGTTCCCGCTGCTGGCGTTGTTGCGGTTCCTGAGTGCGTCGCAGCGTGGTGCTTTGGCAACGGCGTAAGATGTCGAGCAAGCTCGCTCCCACAGGTTGCTCACTGGGCCTGTGAGAGCGATGACGCTTAATACCGAACCAGCTTCTCCATCGCCGCATCTGCCAGAAACGAAGAGCGGCTTTTGACATTGTGTTCACGCACATAGCGATCGATGCGCTGGATCACATAGCCTGGCAACGTCACGTTGACCTTCTCGGTCTTGCCCATGTACGGCGAGATATCCAGCTCGAGCATCCCCCAGCCCATGTCGGCAAACTCCGGATTATTGCGATGGGCCGCTGCCGACGTCGGCATCGGAATCGATTCCCCGTCCGCCGCCATCTCCTGCAACATGAGATGGGCGACTTCAACGGCTGCGTTATAGGCGTCCTCGAAAGTGTCCCCGGCCGTGACGGCGCCGGGAATGTCAGGTATCTGAATACCGATGGCGGTGTTGTCGTCACCCCATTCGATGCAGATCGGATATTGCATTATGGATCTCCCTTGTAGCTGGCTGGCGGGTGGTACAACCCGGCACGCCTCCTGATGCTTTTGACCGTCCCCAGCGGCAAATCCTTTTTAGGGTGAGGAACGGGAATGGTGTACGGGTTGTAACGATGCGTGAAGATGTGATGACTGCCGGTGACTCGATCCAGCGTCCAGCCTGCCTCCTCCAGCTCCTTGATCAATAGCCTGCTTTGCACCTGGCGCCTCCTTGCTCCGGCCGAATAAAAGTAACTCTAGAGTTATCTTTACTCAAGCACATAAATCTGCAGGACGACGTTTGGTTGTTTTACCGCATGTGATTGAATGGACGCGGATTACACTCAGCACCCTATTCCCTGTGGGAGCGGGCTTGCTCGCGAAGGCGTTGGATCAGCCAATACATGTGCTGAATGTCAGACCGCATTCGCGAGCA
>NZ_JASCPO010000232.1:0-9199 GCF_029960145.1 Pseudomonas sp. PS01299
GGCTTGCTCGCGAAGGCGGTGTGTCATTCAGCATTGATGCTTGCTGATACGCCGCCTTCGCGAGCAAGCCCGCTCCCACATTGAAGCCTAGTCGCTCTTAACCGAGCTGAGCGGCCACATCTTCCGGAATGTCCGCGTTGGAGTAGACGTTCTGCACGTCATCCAGATCCTCGAGCATGTCGATCAGCTTGAGCACCTTCTCCGCGCCCTCCAGATCCAGTTCGGCACTGGTGGTCGGCTGCATGACGATTTCTGCGTCGTCACCCTTGAACCCGGCCGCTTCCAGCGCGTTACGCACCGCGTAGAAGCTGGTGAACGAGGTGAACACGTCGATCGAGCCGTCTTCATGGCTGACCACGTCGTCGGCATCGGCTTCCAGCGCCGCCTCGGTCAGGGCGTCTTCGTCGACGCCCGGGGCGAAGCTGATCTGCCCTTTGCGTTCGAACAGGTACGCAACCGAACCGTCGGTACCAAGGTTGCCGCCACATTTGCTGAACGCATGGCGCACGGCAGCTGCGGTACGGTTGCGGTTGTCGGTCATGCACTCGACCATCACCGCCACGCCGCCCGGGCCGTAACCTTCGTAGGTCAGTTCTTCAACATTATCCGCTTCGGTCGCACCGGCGCCACGCGCAACGGCGCGGTCGATGATGTCGCGGCTCATGTTCGCACCGAGGGCCTTGTCCAGGGCCAGGCGCAGACGCGGGTTGGAACCCGGATCGCCGCCGCCCTGACGGGCCGCAACGGTCAGCTCACGGATCCACTTGGTGAAGATCTTGCCTCTCTTGGCATCCTGACGTTCTTTGCGGTGCTTGATGTTCGCCCACTTGGAATGACCTGCCATAACTCGCTCCGAATTCTCTTTGAAACGTGGCCCGCCCTGCTCACGCAGCGGCCAGCCAACAAAAAATCTCGACCTGCTCTCTAAAGAAAGAAAAAAGGCGCATCCGAAGATGCGCCTTCAGGCCCGTCTTACTCAGCCTTTGGCGTTTCGCGCAAACGAATGTGCAGCTCGCGCAGTGCCTTGGCATCTACCACACCCGGGGCTTGCGTCATGACGTCCGCAGCGCTCTGGGTTTTCGGGAAGGCGATCACTTCACGGATCGACTGGGCGCCGGTCATCAGCATCACCAGACGGTCCAGACCGAAAGCCAGACCACCGTGCGGCGGTGCACCGTACTTCAGCGCGTCAAGCAGGAAGCCGAATTTCTCTTCCTGTTCCGCCTCATTGATACCCAGCAGACGGAACACCGCTTGTTGCATTTCCTTGCGATGGATACGGATCGAACCGCCACCCAGCTCGGTGCCGTTGAGCACCATGTCGTAGGCGCGGGACAGAGCGCCGGCCGGATTGGCTTCCAGCTCTTCTGGGGAGCACTTCGGCGCGGTGAACGGGTGGTGCAGCGCCGAGAAGCTGCCGTCGTCGTTTTCTTCGAACATCGGGAAGTCGACGACCCACATTGGCGCCCACTTGCAGGTCAGCAGGTCGAGGTCGTGACCGAGCTTGATACGCAGCGCGCCCAGGGCTTCGCTGACGATCTTGGCCTTGTCGGCACCGAAGAACACGATGTCGCCGTCAACCGCACCGACGCGATCAAGGATCACGTTCAGGTTGGCTTCAGGGATGTTTTTCACGATCGGCGATTGCAGACCTTCAACACCGGCAGCGCGCTCGTTGACCTTGATGTACGCCAGGCCCTTGGCACCGTAGATGCCGACGAACTTGGTGTAGTCGTCGATCTGCTTGCGCGGCATGCTCGCCCCGCCTGGAACGCGCAGTGCAGCGATACGGCATTTCGGATCGTTGGCCGGGCCGCTGAACACCTTGAATTCGACTTCTTTGAGTTGATCGGCAACGTCGACCAGTTCCAGCGGGTTACGCAGGTCCGGCTTGTCGGAACCGTAACGGCGCATGGCTTCTTCAAAGGTCATGTGCGGGAATTCGCCGAATTCCAGATCCAGCACTTCCTTGAACAGGTTGCGGATCATGCCTTCGGTCAGGCCCATGATGTCTTTTTCGTCGAGGAAGCTGGTCTCGATGTCGATCTGAGTGAACTCAGGCTGACGGTCGGCACGCAGGTCTTCGTCGCGGAAGCACTTGGCAATCTGGTAGTAACGGTCGAAACCGGCAACCATCAGCAGTTGCTTGAACAGCTGAGGCGATTGCGGCAGGGCGAAGAACGAACCAGCGTGAGTACGGCTCGGCACCAGGTAGTCGCGGGCGCCTTCCGGGGTAGCACGGGTCAGAATCGGCGTTTCGACGTCGAGGAAGCCGTTCTCGTCGAGGAAGCGACGGATGCTGGTGGTCATGCGCGAACGCAGACGCAGCTTCTCGGCCATTTCCGGACGACGCAGGTCCAGGAAGCGGTAGCGCAGGCGGGTTTCTTCGCCGACGTCGGAGTATTCGTTGAGCGGGAACGGCGGGGTTTCCGACTCGTTCAGCACTTCCAGCTCGTAGCCCAACACTTCGATCATGCCCGACGCCATGTTGGCGTTGGTCGCACCGGCCGGACGCAGACGCACCTTACCGGTGATCTTCACGACGTATTCGCTGCGCACGCGATCGGCGGCGGCGAAGCTCTCGGCGCGATCCGGATCGAACACCACCTGAGCCAGACCATCACGATCACGGATATCGAGGAAAATCACCCCGCCGTGGTCGCGACGACGGTGAACCCATCCGCAAAGGGTAATTTCCTGGCCTTCCAGGCTTTCGTTCAGTTGGCCGCAATAATGGCTGCGCATCATGGTAGTGGTTTCGCTTCTCGTAATTCGAAATTCGGTGGAGATCCCGTCGCACTCAAGCACTGCAGAATCTCACGCGTGTCGTTCGACCTGGGCCTGAACCCTAGTCAGATTTGTCGCCACCGGCCAGATTCTTCTTGGCTCCGGTCTTGAAATCGGTTTCGTACCAACCGCTGCCGCTGAGGCGAAAACCCGGCATGGACAGCTGTTTCTTGAGCTCTGGCGCCTGACAGGCAGGGCAGTCGACCAGCGGTGCCTCGCTGATCTTTTGAATGGCTTCCAACTGATGACCACAGGAAGCACATTGATAATCGTACATCGGCATGGGGGTGTCTCGGCGATCAGATTGCCACCGCGCGCAGGGCTTTGCGGCGAAAGAGCGGGATTATATCCATTAAATGCGGGCTGTGCAGCCGTAAGACTGCACAGCCCGCCACGTCATTTCAAGTATTGCCCGTTCAGGGCATGACGGCCGCCGGGGTATCGCGCAGGCCATTCATCACGCACACCACCCGTACCAGACCACTGAAGTTTTTCACCCCGCCGTGGCGCAGGTGCACTTCGCGGTCCACATGTGACAGCAGCGTGCTGACCGAACAGCCGTTGTGCCCGGCCATGTCACCAAGAATGTTCCAGTAAACCTGCTCGAGCCTCAAGCAAGTGGCAAAGCCGTTCAAACGCACTGATCTGGCCAGCGGCCGGATCAGCTCAAAATCGAAATCGCTGACAAACGGATCGACCTTCATTTCCCGTTGCGAACCGACGTGCTCGCATCGCCTGTCTCCACCTACCATATCGCTGACACTCCTTTGTCATCGCTGCTTTTATAAAGACAACATCCTGTGCCTTCATAAAAACGCAGACGCAAAGTCAGCGCCAGACGACTAGTTGCCCAGCAGCGTAGGATAAGCCGACATGTTCAGTAAGATTTGAAACAGTATGCGGACATCCACACCTGCGGACGTCCGCGCACCGGACTATCAGGCCTCGAGCAACGCGCGCAACATCCACGCGGTTTTCTCATGCACCTGCATGCGCTGGGTCAGCAAGTCGGCCGTCGGCTCGTCACTGACCTTGTCCAACAGCGGGAAGATGCCGCGAGCGGTGCGAGTGACCGCTTCCTGGCCGTCGACCAACTGCTTGATCATGTCCTCGGCACTTGGCACCCCGACTTCTTCTTTAATAGAGGAGAGACGCGCGTAAGTCGCGTAGGCACCCGGCGCAGGAAAACCCAGAGCGCGGATACGCTCGGCGATCAGATCCACCGCCAGCGCCAGCTCGTTGTATTGCTCTTCGAACATCAGATGCAGGGTCCTGAACATGGGACCTGTGACGTTCCAGTGGAAGTTATGGGTTTTCAGATACAGCACGTAGGTGTCCGACAGCAGCCGCGACAGCCCCTCGACGATGGACTTGCGGTCTTCTTCACTGATACCGATATCGATTGCCATGTTTACCCCCTAAGGCGATTGAATTCATCCAACAGGTGCAGACCCACTCTAGCAAGGCAGCCGCCACCTCGCAGCCGACAATCTTCACTCGCCATGCGACAAATCGACCGGGCAGGTGCCGCTGGCCGGGGTAATTTGAGTAGCTGCAGGCTTTGCTGTTAAATAGGCAGTGTGTCGCTACGCCCCATTTTTCGGGGGTGTCGCGCATAGGCTGATGCCGGGCACGTGTCCAACGCCTCTTTATTGTTCCGAAGCGAACCGTGCGCCTTCAGCTCTTCCTTGTGAGCCGTCATAACGTGAGCCAATCAAAATGTTGAAAATCGTCCACCTGCTAATGGGCGCAGCGGCCTTGCTGCTGTCGTTCATACCTAGCTTGAAATCCGAAGCCGTTCCTTACCTGCAACAACCCGATGCACTTTACCTGGCCTTTTTCGGCCTGCTGAATCTGGTCATCGCTCCAGTGATTCCTTACTGGAACAAAGGCCCGCGCCAGCATCTGCAAAATCTGGTCAGCGCTCTTCTCGTGCTGACTGTCGTCCTGCAAACCCTGACCCTGATCGCACCGATGCCAGTCATCGCCGGTCAACCGGCGGTGTTGTTCAGCCTGGTGATCGCCCTGGTTGCCGTGGTTGTGCACTTGGCCGTGAGCTTCTACAAATCTTCACCGGCTGCCGCACCTGTCACCTATGACATGAGCAACCGCGATACCGGTACCGTCAAGTGGTTCAACACGTCCAAAGGCTTCGGCTTTATCTCCCGGGATTCCGGCGATGATATTTTCGTGCACTTTCGTGCAATCCGTGGCGAAGGCCACCGCGTACTGGTCGAAGGCCAGCGCGTGGAGTTCTCGGTGATGAATCGGGACAAAGGCCTGCAAGCCGAGGACGTGATCGCCGCCCTGCCGCGTCGCTGATCCAAGGCAATAAAAAACCGCGAACAGCCAGGCTGCTCGCGGTTTTTTTACGCCTGCATAAAGGTGTTGGCATCAGTAATGCGGTGGTGGCGCCTCTTCCTCGAAAGAATCGAACTGCCCGACCATCTCCTCCTGACGCTTGAGCAACGCCGCCATTTGCAGTTGCAAGCGCTCGATCACCCGCTGCTGCGCCACCAGTTCGTCGTTCAACGCCTGAATGGTGTCATCCTGAAAAGCCAGACGGCTTTCCAGATCGGTGACGCGTTCTTCAAGGTTCATGGTTCAACCCTCCAGAAACGTGAAGTGTTCGGTCAGCACCAGACGCAGCCGCTCACGAATGCTCGCGACCTGCTCGGCGCTGTAGGGTTTGGCCGGGTGTTTGCCCCAGACCGGCGCCGGCCATGCCGCATCGTCACGCTTGCGCACGATCACATGCATATGCAACTGGCTGACAACGTTGCCCAGCGTCGCGACGTTCAGCTTGTCGGCATCGAACAAGTCCTTGAGCAACTCGGCCAGCGCCGTGGTTTCCTGCCACAACTGCTGCTGGTCGGCGACATCCAACTGAAACAACTCGCTGATATCGTCGCGACGAGGCACCAGGATGAACCACGGGTAATTGGCATCGTTGGACAGCAGCAGCCGGCAGAGCGGGAAATCGCCGATGGTCAGGGTGTCCTGTTGAAGTCGTGAATCTAAAGCAAACACTGCGTGCACTCCCGGCTGATCTACACAATTCAGCTTAGCGGCCACCCAGACAGGCAACGCACCAAGCGACAGGCAGGCAGCATACCTGCGAATGCGCCGGGCTTCACGATGAGCGTGCCAGGACAGACATTGCTCAACGCTCCTGCATGCGACATTTTCGGGCGGCACGCACCATGACGGAACCGACTGCGCGGTGCAGCACAATGAAATGACCAGAAAAGCCCAAAGCGTTCATCCCCTGCTCCCGCTCAAACTGTATGAATCCGGAACAACTGGAAAAATTTTTGCACCAAAACCGCACAGCGCGTCTACGCTCAGTGCGTCGGGCATCCGCCGAATACTCACCGGCGGGGTGAACCGGTAACGTTTTTCGTTGTCCCGCGCACGAACCTGCTCGACAACACCAAGCGAGGGATGGCGTCAAGCCCTGATAAAGAAGGGCTTGAGGCCCAGTATTTATGAGGTTTTTACAGCGAGTGACGAGTGTTCAGAAAAATAACCGCATAGAGAAAGCGGTTTGTGCACGCTTGTTGCATTCGTACCCATATGGACTATAAGCGCACCACGGGAAGTGGGAGCCTTAGGCCCAACAAAAACAGTGGCAGGGTTGCCCGATGGAGATTCAAGTGTTTTGCCAGGGACTCTTTTTTAGCGATGCAAAAGGCTAGAAAAACAGCGAGAAAGTTGTCGATCCGATTGCATCGGTACTGTGAATTTGCGACATCTACAAAGCCATCTGCGACAGCGTCGTAAAGAAGGTGAAAGGTTGGATTAGCAAGTATCGCCAACATTGTCGGCGTGATATAAGTTTGCGCCGACACAAAAAGAAAGAGCCGCCCAGATAATAAAACAGGTGGGACGGCAGTACTCTTCTAAAAACCAAAGGAGCAAATCACGATGCGCGTGATGAAGTGGAGCATGATCGCCCTGGCTGTTGCAGCAGGCACCTCGCAGTTCGCAATGGCATCTTCGCAGGATGACGCCAAAGGGTTCCTGGAAGACCAGAGTCTGAATCTGAAAACCCGTATGGAATACATGAACCGCGACTTCCGTAATGGTGCCGGTAACATCCAGACAGGTCCAACGACATACAAGAGCGGTTATCGCCAGGACACCGGGATCAGCCAACTGCTGACCTACGAATCGGGCTTCACTCAAGGCACCATCGGTTTTGGTCTCGACGCGATGGCCATGGGTACCGTGAAGCTGGATGGTGGTGAGGGTCGTTCGGGCAACGGTCTGTTTGCCCGTGATAGCGATAATGAACCAGAAAAATCGCAGGGCAAAACCGGCGCAGCGGTGAAGTTCCGCCTCTCCGACACTACTCTGAAGTACGGCCGTCAATTCGTTGCCAGCCCAGTGTTCGCTACCGACGACAGCCGTTTGCTGCCTGAAGTTGCCGAGGGTACCTTGATCACCAGCAAAGAGATCAAAGGTCTGGAACTGACCGCTGGTCGCTTTACCGCGCTGAGCTCGCAAACCGGGATGGGCAAGGACAGCATCAACGGCAAGCACACTCCAGGCTTGACCAGCGCCGACATCGCTGGCGCAACCTACCAGTTCACCGATAACTTCGTTGCCGGTGTCGCTGCATCTGACGTTGACGACTACTTCAAGAAGCAATACATCAACGCCAACTACACCTTCCCGATCGCAGACGATCAATCGCTGAACATCGACTTCAACGGTTATCGCACCAAGGATCAGGGTCAGGCGCTTTACGGCAAGCTCGACAACAAGCTATGGAGCCTTGCGGCAGCTTATAGCATCGGTGCGCACAAATTCACCATCGCTCACCAGCGCTCCACTGGCGACACCAACTACCTGTACGGCGTGGACGGTAACAGCACGATCTTCGTAGCCAACTCCATCCAGATCTCCGACTTTATCGGTCGCGACGAACGTTCCTGGCAGGCTCGCTACGACCTGAACATGAAGACCTACGGCGTTCCTGGCCTGAGCTTCATGGCACGTTACGTCAAAGGCGACAACATCAAGACCACGGCTGACACCGAAGGCAAGGAAAACGAGTTCAACTTTGAAACCAAATACGTACTGCAGGAAGGTCCAGCCAAGGATCTGTCGTTCCGCCTGCGTAGCGCGATCTATCGCGCAAACGGTGCGTACAATGCTGACTACACCGCAGACAACAATGACGTGCGTGTAATCGTTGAGTATCCGCTGCACATCCTGTAATTGGGATGTAAATTCGCGTTACTCCAGAGCAGCGCTCAAAAAAAACCGCCCACCTGAAGCAGGTGGGCGGTTTTTTTTCGCTCATAATTTCCTTGGAATAAAATTAGCCAACTATCAATTAGCCTGCAAACTTTGAAACCGCCAAAAAACCCAAGAGCGGAGCACATCTCTTGGGCCTGATAACAACTAACTGACCCTCTGGCCAGAAATCAATGTTGTTACTGGGTAGCGCCTTCCTGCACAACACGAATCACACGCTGTGGAAACGGAATATCAATACCGGCAGTTTTCAAACGGTCACGCGACTGTTCGTTAAACATGAACATCACGTCCCAATAGTCTGCAGTTTTAACCCACACACGCAGGGAAACAGTGATCGAACTGTCACCCAACGTCGAAATGACCGCTTGTGGCGCAGGGTCCTGCAATACGCGCTCATCCTTGGCCAGATCCAGCAGCACCTGACGGGCCTTTTGCAGATCTGCTTCGTAATCCACACCCACGTCGAACACCACTTTGCGGGTTGGCTGACGGTTGGTGTTGGTGATGATGCCGTTCGACAGATTGCCGTTCGGGACGATGATGGTCTTGTTGTCACCGGTACGCAGCACGGTGTGGAAAATCTGGATGCTGTCGACCGTACCCGCCACACCTTGCGCTTCGATCCAGTCACCGATACGGAACGGACGGAACAACAGAATCAGCACGCCGCCGGCGAAGTTCGCCAGGCTGCCCTGCAACGCCAGACCGATGGCCAGGCCGGCAGCACCAATCGCGGCCACGAACGAGGTGGTTTCCACGCCGATCATCGAGGCGACGCTGACAATCAGCAGCACCTTGAGGATGATGTTCGCCAGGCTGCTGATGAAGCCTTGCAGCGCCAGGTCGGCATTGCGCAGGGCCAGCAGACCGCCGAGTTTTTGCGTGACCTTGTTGATCAGCCACCAGCCGATGGCCAGGGTAATCACTGCCAGCAGCACGCGACTGCCGTATTCCATGATCATCGGAATCCACGCCTGGGACGCCTTGACCAGGTTGTCTACCTCAGCATTCAAATCCATCTTCCATCTCCTGATTTCCGGCTACCCGGGCTGTACACATATAAAAAGTGGGAGCGGGCTTGCTCGCGAAAGCGGTATGTCATTCAACAATGAGTTGCCTGACACAGCGCTTTCGCGAGCAAGCC
>NZ_JASCPO010000233.1:0-9179 GCF_029960145.1 Pseudomonas sp. PS01299
GGCTTGCTCGCGAAAGCGGTGGGTCAGCCATGAAGATAGTGGCAGTGCCGACCCCTTCGCGAGCAAGCCCGCTCCCACAATGGATTTGCGCTGGTCTTCAGGATTCAAGAAGGTTCTTGAAGCCACCAAAGATCATGCGCTGTCCATCAAATCCCATCGGGTTGACGTCCGGTTGCATGCGCGGGTCGTCCATCATCTTTGCCATGCCGGCATCGCGGGTGGCTTTGTCGGGCCAGATCAGCCAGCCGGACGACACCGTCTCGCCGTCCTTGAGTTTTACCGCCATCGGGAATGACGTGACTTTGCCGTCCGGCACGTCATCGCCCCAGCACTGAACCACCTCCTTCGCTCCGTATTCCTTGAACAGTTTCGCGGCGATCTCACAGTGTTTTTTGTACTGTTCGCGATTGGCATTCGGCACGGGTGCTACAAAAATATCGATGTAAGCCATGATCACTCTCCTTGCACGTTGGGTTCAATCTGCCGGGTAGTCGATTGCGGCGGCTGCCATTCGACACGATTCACGCCCTGCCCGACCGACGGTTGTTCGCCCCCGCCAAGGCTGCCTTCGACCTGCCCGGCGATATGCAGGGTTCCGGCCATGACCCCGGTGGTCGGGTTCTGCAGCAGTTTCGCCCAGGCCTTGTCGAACGTGCTGCCCAGGCTGCTGCGAATCAGCGCTTCGCTGTCGGGCCGGTCACTGGCCTGGATGATCGCGCGGATGCCCGCCACACCGATCGAGATCACCCCGCCGACCAACTTGCCCGCCGCAGCCGCCACCGCACTGGCCGCCCCGCGCGGAGCCATTTCCGCCTCCATCCGCTGGCTGGCGCGTTTGGCCACGGGGGCCATGCCGGCGTCGGTCGAAGCGATGCCCTTGCTGCCGCCTTCGGTGTGGATCTTGTCGATCAGCGCGGCATACGCCGGCAAGGTGTTCAGCGGCTCGGTACTGATGATTTGATAGAGCGACGCATCCCGCGCCGGCGGCGGGCCGAGGGCAATCGCCGGGACTTTCTGCAGACGCCAGTTGAGCTGGGCCACCGGCACACCGTAACGCTGGGCGATGAGCGGCATCTGCTGGGCCATCAGTTGCGCGTAGAACGCCGTGGCCTGACCGAGGATCGCGTCCGGATCGATCTCCACCGCCACCGGTTCCAGCACTCTTTCCTGATATTGCTCAAGCAGATAGCTCGCCAGGCGCTTGGCCGACGCATCCTGCTCGCCGCCGGCACTGATGGTGTACCAACTGACCTTCATCGACAGCCATTCCTGGGTCCAGTAGCTGCTGAACCACGGAATGAAATTTTCTTCAGTTTGCTGATAGACGCGAGTGCGCCAATGTTCCATCGAGCCACGGGCAAATACTTTGACTTGCTCGGTGGATTGCTGCGAGGCGCTGACGATGTCGCGATCGATCTGCTGCCAGGTCGCCTGCGATACCACCACCGCTCGCGGCGCCACCGGGGCCCGCGCCGAGGAGGCACAGCCAGCCAGCAGACACAGTGCGGCGAGGCTCAGCGCACGCAGGTTCACGGTGGTGGAGTCCTTGAATGGAGGAAAACAGATTTGAGTATAGGTGCGGGTATTGGGCCATTTGTCGGTTGTGGCCGGACGGGCGCTCTCACTTTGAAATGCGCTCCCACAGGGGGAAGCATCAACCATCAACGCCGTCGATATTCACCATCGCCACGATTGCCTTCCGCCCGCCGCCCGGCGAAGGCACGATTCACCCATCCGAGACGCAACGAGGAGTACCCATCATGATTCGCACCATCACCCTCTCCGTGAGCTTCCCGGTGTTCGGCAGCAACTACTACGACCAGCAAGTCGTCTCGCGCAAGTCCCAGGCGCTGCTGTTCAACGAAGATTTCGACGATGTGCTGATGCCCGCCGCGAGCAATCATTTCAGCAATGAAGTGGTGGGCATCAACGATCAGTTCCGCTTTCTGAGCGACATACTCGCCACCCATTTGCTGGATCTCGAGGCCACCGCGCCTGCGCATTCCAGCGTCCGGGCGAGCGCTCATTTTTAATCGACGAGGGCGTTCCCGTTGCGGGAACGCCCTTTTGATTTCTACTCAGTCATCGTCGCGATCACGATAGTAACGACGCCCGTCGCGACGACCATCGTCGCGGTCATCCCAACGCAGGTCATGGTCGTAGTAGCGACCGTGATCACGGTCGTAATGTCGTCCGTGGCGATGATCATCATCAAAGTCCGCCACACAGCCAGCCAGCAAAACAGCGGCGGATATCGTCAACAGCAAGGTTGTTGCACGCTTCATTCAAACTTCCCTAACACCAAGGTCTTGACCACGGAACGGCTGTCACTGCCCGCGCCTTCAGGACGCAGTGCGCGCAGCCGCTGATACGACCGGACAAAAGGACTTTGATTCACTGCCCGACCACGACCGTTGATCGGCCCGCCGCCAGCATCCGGGCAGCGGCGAAATGCCACCTATACTGCTGCTTAGCGACTCCCACGCAACGGATCTGCGCCTCGATAACAACAAGCAGAGGTGGACCATGGTCTGGCAGCAAATCTACGACCCGTTCGGTAACCCGCTGATCTCCACGCTCATGGCCGCGGTGCCGGTGGTGGTGATGCTCGCGGCGCTGGCGTTCTTTCACGTCAAGGCGCATCTGGCCGCTCTGTTGGCGTTGGCGTCGGCCCTGCTCATCTCGATCTTCGCCTTCGGCATGCCGGCGAGCATGGCCGGTTCGGCGGCGCTGTTCGGCGCCGCCAATGGCTTGCTGCCGATCGGCTGGATCGTGCTCAACATCATCTTTCTGCATCGCCTGACCACCGAGAACGGCTCATTCAAAGTGCTGCAGGACTCCCTCGCGCGGATCACCGATGACCGGCGTTTGCAGTTGCTGCTGATCGCGTTCTGCTTCGGCGCGTTTTTCGAAGGCGCGGCCGGGTTCGGCACGCCGGTGGCGGTGACCGGGGCGATTCTGATCGGCCTCGGTTTTTCGCCGTTGGCCGCCTCGGGGCTGGCGTTGATTGCCAACACCGCCCCGGTGGCGTTCGGCGCCCTCGGCACGCCGATCATCACCCTGGCCAAGGTCACCGGGCTGGATGAGATGGAGCTGTCGATGATGGTCGGTCGACAGTTGCCGTTTTTCTCGGTGCTGGTGCCGTTCTGGCTGATCTGGGCGTTTGCCGGGTGGCGCAAGATGCTGGAGATCTGGCCGGCGATTCTGGTGGCCGGGGTCAGCTTCGCGGTGCCGCAATTCCTCGTGTCGAACTTCCACGGGCCGATGCTGGTGGACGTGATCGCCGCGCTGATTTCCATGGCCTGCCTGACGTTGTTTCTGCGGGTCTGGAAACCGGCGACGGTGTACACCTCAGCCGCCCTGTCCGGGCGGGTCGACAACTCCAGGGTCGAGGAAGAAACAGTCACCGCCAGCGCCGCATTCCGCGATCAGGCGCGCCCGGCGGTGATGCGTGCGTGGATGCCGTGGATCATCCTCACGGTGTTCGTGTTTGCCTGGGGCACCCAGGGCTTCAAGAACGTCTTCGACGTGCGCCCGGCGCTGGATCCGGTAACCCATTCGGTGAAACTTGATGCGCAAGGCAAACCGCTGAATGAGGCCAACCCGATTTTCTCGCCGGCGCTGACCTTCACCACCCTGCACCTGCAAGTGCAGAAAGTCCCGCCGGTGGTGCCGGCGCCGAAAGCCGAAGAGGCGATCTACAAGTTCACCTGGTTCACTGCCACCGGCAGCGGCATCCTGCTGGCGGCGATTGTCGGCGGGCTGCTAATGGGCTATTCGATCCCGCAACTGATCAAGCAATACCTGCGCACGTTGTGGGTGGTGCGCTTTTCGCTGATCACCATTGCCGCGATGCTGGCGCTAGGATTTCTCACGCGTTATTCCGGACTGGACGCCACCATGGGTCTGGCGTTTGCCGCGACCGGGGTGTTCTACCCGATGTTCGGCACCCTGCTCGGCTGGCTCGGCGTCGCGTTGACCGGTTCGGACACGGCCTCGAACGTGCTGTTCGGCGGACTGCAACGGGTGACCTCGGAACAGCTCGGCATCAGCCCGGTGCTGATGGCCGCAGCCAATAGCTCCGGCGGGGTGATGGGCAAAATGGTCGATGCGCAATCGATCGTGGTCGCCTCCACCGCCACCCGCTGGTATGGGCATGAGGGCGAGATTCTGCGCTACGTGTTCTTTCACTCGATCGTGCTGGCCATCCTGGTGGGCGGGCTGGTGACATTGCAGGCGTATGTGGCGCCGTTCACGCATATGGTGGTTGGCGGGCATTGATGTCGCTTGTAGGGGCCTCTTCGCGAGCAAGCCCGCTCCAACATTTGGACTGCATTGCCCTTTGGGAACAAGCTATTTCCCCACCAGGATTGCATTCTCCGTGGGAACAAACCCATTCCCACATTGGAATGCATTCCCAATGTGGGAGCGGGCTTGCTCGCGAAAGCGGTGTGTCATTCAACTCATAGACGAACTGTTCCGACGCCTTCGGGAGCAAGCTCCCCTTCCACATTGATAGGCATGCCCCCCAAATTTGGCTATGTCGATCAGAAGATTGATGAGCCATGCGCATAACTCTATAGCGCAAATCCGCAAAAACCTTTTCCCCTCCGCGCAGGTCATTCCAAGAACGAGACCGGTAAACATGCCGGCGCGCCCGTTTGGGCCCTTCAATCCCTGCCGTCCTGATTAAGCCAGAGAGGAATCGAAGCATGACGATTTCCCGACGAAGATTCCTGATCCTCGGCGCGGTGACCGCCACCGCGTTTGCAATGCCCCCCTTCATTAGCCTCAAGGCCTACGCGGCCAGTCTGGAGCAGCCCGCCATGGCCAAACTGACGATCAACGTCAACGGTAAACCCCAAGCCCTTGAGGTGGACAACCGCACCACCCTGCTCGACGCCCTGCGCGAGCACCTGCACCTGACCGGCAGCAAAAAAGGCTGCGACCACGGCCAGTGCGGCGCCTGCACCGTCATCGCCGACGGCCGCCGGATCAACTCCTGCCTGACGCTTGCGGTGATGCATGAAGGCAGCGAGATCACCACCATCGAAGGCCTGGGCATGCCCGACAACCTGCACCCGATGCAGGCCGCGTTCATCAAGCATGACGGCTACCAGTGCGGCTATTGCACGCCGGGGCAGATCTGTTCGGCGGTGGCGGTGCTCAAGGAAATCCGCGAGGGCATTCCCAGCCACGTCAGCCCGAGCCTGACCGAAGCGCCGCAACTGATCGCCAGCGAATTCCAGGAACGCATGAGCGGCAACATCTGCCGCTGCGGCGCCTACTCGAACATCATCGAAGCCATCACTGAAGTCGCGCAGGTGCCAGCATGAGAGCGTTCAATTACAGCCGCGCCGATTCCCCCGCCGCAGCCGCAACGCTGGCGGCGCAGGTCGAAGGCGCGAAGTTCATCGCCGGTGGCACCAACCTGCTGGACCTGATGAAACTCGACATCGAAACCCCGTTGCACCTGATCGACGTCAACCACCTGGGCCTCGATCAAATCGAAGCCACGCCTGAAGGCGGATTGCGCATCGGCGCGCTGGTGCGCAACACCGATCTGGCCGCTGACAGCCGCGTGCGCAAGGATTACGCGTTGCTGTCCCGCGCCCTGCTCGCCGGGGCCTCGGGCCAGTTGCGCAACATGGCGAGCACCGCCGGCAACCTGCTGCAACGCACCCGCTGCCCGTACTTCTACGACGTCAATCAGGCCTGCAACAAACGCCAGCCCGGCAGTGGCTGCGCGGCGATTGGCGGGGTCAGTCGGCAATTGGGGCTGATCGGCGTCAGCGACGCGTGTATCGCGACCCACCCGAGTGACATGGCGATTGCCATGCGTGCCCTCGATGCGCAGGTGGAAACGGTGAAGCCGGACGGCAGCACCCGCAGCATCGCCATCGCCGATTTCCATCAACTGCCAGGCAATACCCCGAACATCGAAACCAGCCTCACGCCCGGCGAGTTCATCACTTCGGTAACCCTGCCCGCCCCGGTTGGCGGCACGCACATTTATCACAAGGTGCGCGATCGCTCGTCGTACGCTTTCGCGCTGGTATCGGTCGGTCTGATCCTGCAAAAGGACGGCAGTGGCCGCGTGGCAGTCGGCGGTATTGCGCCGAAACCGTGGCGGGTCGAAGACGCCGACGCGTTGTTGCCCAGAGGCGCAAAAGCCGTCAGCGAACGCTTGCTCGACGGTGCCACGCCAACCCACGACAACCAATTCAAACTGACCCTGGTCGAGCGCACGCTCGGCTCGGTGTTGGCGCAAGCGAGGGATGAAGCATGAAGTTCGACACGCCCGCCACCACCAACCCGATTGACCAGCTCAAGGTCGTCGGCAAACCCACCGACCGCATCGAAGGCCCGCTGAAAACCAGCGGTCAGGCGCCATATGCCTACGAGCAGCACGAGGCCGTGGCGAATCAGGCTTACGGTTTCATGGTCGGCTCGGCCATCGCCAAGGGCCGCATCAGCCACATCGATCTCGACGCTGCACAAGCGGCGCCCGGCGTGCTGGCCATCGTCACCGCCGCCAATGCCGGCAAGCTTGGCAAAGGCCAATACAACTCGGCGCCGCTGCTGGCCGGACCCGAGGTGCAGCACTATCATCAGGCCGTGGCGCTGGTGGTCGCCGAGACCTTCGAACAGGCTCGCGCTGCGGCGCAATTGGTCAAGGTCGATTACGTCGCGGCCAAAGGCGAGTTCGAACTGGCCAACGTGCTTGACCAAGGCGTCGAAGACGACGAGTTGCCCGACGTCACCCACGGCGATTTCGACAAGGCCTTCGCCGCTGCGCCGGTGCAGTTCGACCAGACCTACACCACTCCCGATCAGTCCCACGCGATGATGGAGCCGCACGCGACCCTGGCCGCGTGGAAAGGTGATCATCTGACCTTGTGGACCTCCAACCAGATGATCGCCTGGAGCGTCGGCGACGTCGCCACTACCCTTGGCCTGCCCAAGGAAAACGTGCGCCTGATCTCGCCGTACATTGGCGGCGGCTTCGGCGGCAAACTGTTCATTCGTGCCGACGCGATCCTCGCCGCCCTCGGTGCGCGCCTGGCCAACCGCCCGGTGAAAGTCGCCCTCGCCCGCCCGCAAATGGCCAACAACACCACCCACCGCCCGGCCACGATCCAGCGCATTCGCTTGGGCGCCACGGCGGACGGCAAGCTCAGCGCCATCGCTCACGAAGGCTGGTCGGGCAACCTCAAGGACGGCAAGGTCGAAGTCGCCGCGCAACCGAGCCAGTTGCTTTATGCCGGGGAAAATCGCCGGGTGACCATGCGCCGGGCGCCGCTGGATCTGCCCGAAGGCAATTCCATGCGCGCGCCGGGTGAAGCACCGGGGCTGATGGCGCTGGAGATCGCCATGGACGAAATGGCCGAGCAGCTCAAGCTCGATCCGGTGCAGTTCCGCATCCTCAATGACACCCAGGTTGATCCGGTGAAGACCGAGCGTCCGTTCTCCCAGCGGCGCCTGATCGAATGCTTGCAGACCGGTGCCGAGAAATTCGGCTGGAACCAGCGCAATGCTACTCCCGGCAGCCGTCGCGAAGGTCGCTGGCTGATCGGCATGGGCGTCGCCGCCGCGTTTCGCAACAACCTGCTGCTGAAGTCCGGCGCCCGGGTGCGGCTGGAGCGCGACGGCAAGGTCACGGTGGAAACCGACATGACCGATATCGGCACCGGCAGCTACACGATCATTGCGCAGACCGCGGCCGAGATGATGGGCGTGGACCTGGCGGATGTCAGCGTGCATCTGGGGGATTCGACCTTCCCGGTATCGTCCGGCTCCGGTGGCCAGTTCGGCGGCAATTGCTCGACTGCCGGGGTGTATGCCGCGTGCATGAAACTGCGTGAAGCGGTGGCGACGAAGCTGGGCATGAGCGGTAGTGACGTCGAGTTCGCCGACGGTCAGGTGCGCGCCGGCGGCAAGACTCTGCCGCTGCGTGATGCGGCAAAAGATGGCGCGGTCGAGGCCGAGGACAGCATCGAGTTCGCCGACCTCGCCAAGCAGTATCAGCAATCGACTTTCGGCGCGCATTTCGTGGAGGTTGCGGTGGATGCAGCGACCGGCGAAGTCCGCGTGCGGCGCATGCTCGCCGTCTGCGCGGCGGGACGGATTCTCAACCCGAAAGCCGCGCGCAGCCAGGTGATCGGCGCGATGACCATGGGCGTCGGTGCGGCGCTGATGGAAGAGCTGGCGGTGGACAAACGGCTGGGCTTTTTTGTCAATCATGACCTGGCCGGATACGAGGTGCCGGTGCATGCCGACATCCCGCATCAGGAGGTGATTTTCCTCGATGAGACCGATCCGATTTCATCGCCGATGAAAGCCAAGGGTGTGGGTGAACTGGGGATCTGCGGCGTGAGTGCGGCTGTGGCAAATGCGATCTACAACGCCACCGGGGCGCGGGTGCGTGAGTATCCGATTACGCTGGACAAGATCCTCGATTCGTTGCCGGAGATGACCTGAGCAACCTGGAAAAGCCCCTCACCCTAACCCTCTCCCAAAGGGAGAGGGGACTGACCGAGTTGTCTTATGGGATGCGCCGACATGAGAGGTCGTGTCGATTATGGACTCAGCGTAGTGCTCACAGACATCCCCCAATCGGCCCCCTCTCCCTCCGGGAGAGGGCTGGGGTGAGGGAACCGCGTCACTCGGATCGCAAATACTGCTCAGCACTCACCTGCTCCATCCACTCCACCACTTCACCGTCCAGCACTTCGGCAATCGCAATGTGCGTCATCGCCGTGGTCGGTGCGGCGCCATGCCAGTGCTTCACCTGCGGCGCGATCCACACCGTATCGCCGGGACGGATCTGTCGAACCGGCTGACCCCACTCCTGCACAAAACCTGAACCGACGGTGACGATCAACGTCTGACCCAACGGATGGGTATGCCACGCCGTGCGTGCGCCGGGTTCGAAGGTCACCGTGGCGCCGCTGACACGCGCGGCATCGCTGCCCTTGAACGGCGCGTCAACACGCACAGTGCCGGTGAACCAGTCTGCCGGGCCTTGGGCCGAGGGTTGCGAGCCGTTGGGGGTGACAATGACGCCTGAGATATGTGCATTCATCACAAGACTCCAAATCTGAAAGAGATCTCCCCTGTAGGAGCTGCCGCAGGCTGCGATCTTTTGATGTTTGTTTTTGAAGATCAAAGATCAAAAG
>NZ_JASCPO010000234.1:0-9155 GCF_029960145.1 Pseudomonas sp. PS01299
GAGCAAGCCCGCTCCCACAGGGGAATGCATTTCAAATGTGGGAGCGGGCTTGCTCGCGAAGAGGCCCGCACTGACACCACCGATGCACAATCAATCCACCTACAGCGACAACACCCCGCTGTACAAACCATACGCCGCCAGCCCCGCGCCGATCAGCACGCAGGCGAAAATGCCTTTCTCGACAGGGGTGAACAGCGGCTCGCCCTGCTCATGCTTGGCCTTGGCAAACAGCACCACCCCCGGTGCATACAGCAGCGCCGACAGCAGCAGGTATTTCACCCCGCCGGCATACAACAGCCACACCGCGTAGCACAGGGCGATGCCGCCAATCAGCAAGTCCTTGGTGCGTTCGGCCGAGGCATGTTCATAGGTTTCGCCGCACCCGCTGAGCAACACCGCATACGCCGCCGACCACAGATACGGCACCAGTATCATCGACGAAGCGAGGTAGATCAGGCTGGTGTAGGTGCCGGCAGAAAACAGTGTGATCAGCAGGAATAGCTGAATCATCACGTTGGTCAGCCACAACGCATTGACCGGCACATGGTTGGCGTTTTCCTTTTTCAGGAACGCCGGCATGGTCTTGTCCCGGGCCGTGGCGAACAGGATTTCGGCGCAGAGCAGCGCCCATGACAGCAATGCGCCGAGCAGCGACACCGCCAGACCGAGGCTGATCAGCAGCGCGCCCCACGGCCCGACGATGTGTTCCAGCACCGCCGCCAGCGACGGGTTTTGCAACCTGGCCAATTCGGGCTGGCTCATGATCCCCAGCGACAGCACGTTGACCAGCACCAGCAGCGCCAGCACCCCGAGGAAACCGATCACCGTGGCGCGCCCGACATCGGTGCGTTTCTCCGCCCGCGCCGAATAGACGCTGGCGCCCTCGATGCCGATGAACACGAACACCGTGACCAGCATCATGTTGCGCACCTGATCCATCACCCCGCCGAAGCTCGGGTTGCTGCGGCCCCAGATGTCGCGGGTGAAAATGTCGGCCTTGAACGCCACGGCGGCAATCACGATGAACATGATCAGCGGCACGATCTTGGCGACCGTGGTCACCTGATTGATGAACGCCGCCTCCTTGATCCCGCGCATCACCAGAAAATGCACCGCCCACAACAGCACCGACGCGCAGCCGATGGCGATCGGCGTATTGCCCTGACCGAATACCGGAAAGAAGTAACCGAGGGTGCTGAACAGCAACACGAAATAACCGACGTTGCCCAGCCACGCGCTGATCCAGTAGCCCCAGGCGGACGAGAAACCCATGTAGTCGCCAAACCCGGCCTTGGCGTAGGCATAGACCCCCGAGTCCAGCTCGGGCTTGCGGTTGGCCAGGGTCTGGAACACGAAGGCCAAGGTTAGCATGCCGATGGCGGTGATCCCCCAGCCGATCAGGATTGCCCCGGCATCGGCGCGGGCCGCCATGTTCTGCGGCAGGGAAAAAATCCCCCCGCCAATCATCGAACCCACCACCAGGGCGATCAACGCACCCAGTCGCAGCTTTTGCGTCGGTTGCGACATTCTTGTCTCCCTTCATTCATTTGTAACAACTATTAACTAAACGCCTGATACCAGACGACGTTTATCAGGTAATACCGAGAAACACTCGTTTATATATAGCGACTGACGCTAACGCCTAGCACGCTAAGACAGTTTTGTGCGCGAATCCTAATAAATCAATTCTGTACTGAAAACAGATGGCGAAAATTTGCCAAAAGCTGAAAAGGAACTAGCGTGATAACTCTAAAGTAATAAGACCAATTCCCAACCACATCAGTAAAAAGCCTCTAGGACGGGCTTTCCAGGCGATAGCGTTATGCCTCCAGTTGTTTCATAAGTCATTCATTAACAATGGAATGTGGCCATGCACTGATCTATGTCAGCTGATTGAACAGACAACAGATCTACGCTGTGAACTCTTCTCTCCTGCAATGGAGTCATGCAATGTCTGAAGCTCCCGGAAAACTACGACTCGGTGCATTGGTTGCCTTGGTAGTCGGCTCAATGATTGGTGGCGGGATATTCTCTTTGCCACAAAACATGGCCGCGAGCGCCGACGTCGGCGCGGTACTGATTGGCTGGGCCATCACCGCTGTCGGCATGCTCACCCTCGCTTTTGTCTTTCAAACCCTCGCCAATCGCAAGCCTGACCTGGACGGCGGTGTCTACGCCTACGCCAAGGCCGGATTCGGCGATTACATGGGTTTCTCGTCCGCCTGGGGTTACTGGATCAGTGCCTGGCTGGGCAACGTTGGCTACTTTGTTCTGTTGTTCAGCACCCTCGGGTATTTCTTTCCGATTTTCGGCGAAGGCAACACGGTAGCGGCGGTGATCGGCGCCTCGGTGCTGCTGTGGGCCGTGCACTTTCTGGTACTGCGCGGGATCAAGGAAGCGGCGTTCATCAACCTGGTGACCACCGTCGCCAAGGTCGTGCCGCTGCTGCTGTTCGTGCTGATCGCGGTATTCGCCTTCAAACTGGACATCTTCACCGCCGACATCTGGGGTGTGAAAAACCCGGATCTGGGCAGCGTGATGAACCAGGTGCGCAACATGATGCTGGTCACCGTGTGGGTGTTCATCGGCATTGAAGGCGCGAGCATCTTCTCGGCGCGGGCGGAAAAACGCTCCGACGTCGGCAAGGCCACCGTCATCGGTTTCATCACCGTGCTGCTGTTCCTGGTGCTGGTCAACGTGCTGTCGCTGGGCATCATGACTCAGCCGGAACTGGCCAAATTGCAAAACCCGTCGATGGCCGCCGTGCTCGAACACGTGGTTGGTCACTGGGGCGCAGTGCTGATCAGCGTCGGTCTGATCATCTCGCTGCTGGGCGCGCTGCTGTCGTGGGTGCTGCTGTGTGCGGAGATCATGTTCGCCGCCGCCAAAGACCACACCATGCCCGAGTTCCTGCGCAAGGAAAACGCCAATCACGTACCGGTCAACGCCCTGTGGCTGACCAACGCGATGGTCCAGCTGTTCCTGATCATCACCCTGTTTTCGGCCAGCACTTACCTGTCGCTGATCTACCTCGCCACTTCGATGATTCTGGTGCCGTACCTGTGGTCGGCGGCCTATGCCCTGTTGCTGGCGGTGCGCGGCGAAAGCTACGAAGGCTTCGCGGCCGAACGACGCAAGGATCTGATTATCGGCGGCATCGCGCTGATCTACGCGGTGTGGCTGCTGTATGCCGGCGGGGTCAAGTATCTGCTGCTCTCGGCCCTGCTCTACGCACCCGGCGCGATCCTGTTCGCCAAGGCCAAGCTGGAACTCAAACAACCGATTTTCACTAACGTCGAGAAGCTGATTTTCGCCGCAGTGGTCGTGGGTGCCCTGGTGGCTGCCTACGGTCTCTACGACGGCTTCCTGACCTTGTAACCCTTGATTTGTAATCTGGAGGATCACTGCAATGACCACGGAAAAAGTTAAGTACGGCGTCCATTCCGAAGCCGGCAAACTGCGCAAAGTCATGGTTTGCTCCCCAGGTCTGGCCCATCAGCGCCTGACCCCGAACAACTGCGATGAACTGCTGTTCGATGACGTGCTGTGGGTGGCCCAGGCCAAGCGCGACCACTTCGACTTCGTGACCAAGATGCGTGAACGCGGGATCGACGTGCTGGAAATGCACAACCTGCTGACTGATATCGTCGCCAACCCCGAAGCGCTGGACTGGATCCTCGATCGCAAGGTCACCGCCGACTCGGTAGGCCTGGGCCTGATCAGCGAAGTCAAATCCTGGCTGAAAAGCCTTGAGCCGCGACACATCGCCGAATACCTGATTGGCGGCGTATCCGCGGATGATCTGCCGGACAGCTTCGGTGGCAAGACCATCCAGATGTTCCGCGACTTCCTCGGCCACTCCAGCTTCATCCTGCCGCCGCTGCCGAACACCCAGTTCACCCGCGACACAACCTGCTGGATCTACGGTGGCGTGACGCTGAACCCGATGTACTGGCCGGCGCGTCGCCAGGAAACCCTGCTGGCCACTGCCATCTACAAATTTCACCCGCAGTTCACCAACGCCGATTTCGAAATCTGGTACGGCGACCCGGACAAGGATCACGGCAGCTCGACCCTCGAGGGCGGCGATGTGATGCCGATCGGCAACGGCGTGGTGTTGATCGGCATGGGCGAACGCTCATCGCGTCAGGCGATCGGCCAACTGGCGCTGAATCTGTTCAAGAACAAAGCGGTGGAAAAAGTCATCGTCGCCGGCCTGCCGAAGTCCCGCGCCGCGATGCACCTGGACACCGTGTTCAGCTTTTGCGACCGCGACCTGGTGACGATCTTCCCGGAAGTGGTGAACCAGATCGTCGCGTTCACCCTGCGGCCTGACGAAAGCAAACAGGGCGGCATCGACATTCGCCGCGAAGAAGGCAGCTTCCTCGACACCGTGGCCAAAGCCCTCAACCTGCCGAAGCTGCGCGTGGTGGAAACCGGCGGCAACAGCTTCGCCGCCGAACGCGAGCAATGGGACGACGGCAACAACGTGGTGGCCGTGGAACCGGGCGTGGTCATCGGCTACGACCGCAACACCTACACCAACACCCTGCTGCGCAAGGCGGGCGTGGAGGTCATCACCATCAGCGCCGGCGAACTCGGTCGTGGCCGTGGCGGCGGCCACTGCATGACCTGCCCGATCATCCGCGACCCAATCGATTACTAAACCTCTGAGCCTTGGCCGCGACTTACAAAGCGCGGCCAGGGGGATAACCGACACCGAAGGAGATCCATCATGGCTTTTAACATCCACAACCGTAACCTGCTCAGCCTGGAACACCACACCCCACGCGAGCTGCGTTACCTGCTCGACCTGTCCCGCGATCTGAAACGCGCGAAATACACCGGCACCGAACAGCAACACCTCAAGGGCAACAACATCGCCCTGATCTTCGAAAAAACCTCGACCCGCACCCGTTGCGCGTTCGAAGTGGCGGCCTATGACCAAGGCGCCAATGTCACCTACATCGACCCGAACTCGTCGCAGATCGGCCACAAGGAAAGCATGAAAGACACGGCCCGCGTGCTGGGTCGCATGTACGACGCCATCGAATACCGTGGTTTCAAACAGGAAATCGTCGAAGAGCTGGCGAAGTTCGCCGGGGTGCCGGTGTTCAACGGCCTGACCGACGAATATCACCCAACGCAAATGATCGCCGACGTGCTGACCATGCGTGAACACGCCGACAAGCCGATCCACGAAATCAGCTACGCCTACCTCGGCGACGCGCGCAACAACATGGGCAACTCGCTGCTGCTGGTCGGCGCCAAGCTCGGCATGGACGTGCGCATCTGCGCGCCGAAAGCCCTGTGGCCGCATGACGATCTGGTCGATCGCTGCAAGAAATACGCGGAAGAATCCGGCGCGCGCATCACCCTGACCGAAGACCCGAAAGCCGCAGTCAAAGGCGTCGATTTCATCCACACCGACGTCTGGGTGTCGATGGGCGAGCCGGTTGAGGCATGGGCCGAACGTATCCAGCAACTGCTGCCGTACCAGGTCAACAAAGAGCTGATGAAAGCCACCGGCAACCCGCGCACCAAGTTCATGCACTGCCTGCCGGCGTTTCACAACAGCGATACCAAGGTCGGCAAACAGATCGCCGAACAGTATCCGCACCTGGCCAACGGTATCGAAGTCACCGACGACGTGTTCGAGTCGCCCGCCTGCATCGCCTTCGAGCAAGCGGAAAACCGCATGCACACGATCAAGGCGATCCTGGTTTCGACCCTGGCTGATCTGTAACTGAAATAGCTCCCACTGAAGGAACCGAATCCCAATGTGGGAGCGGGCTTGCTCGCGAAAGCGGTGTGTCATTCAACAGAGATGTCGACTGATCCGCCGCCTTCGGGAGCAAGCCCCCTCCCACCAAGGCCCCCGGTTCCGGCAGTTTGCCATTCCTCTGTTTTAGAAGGACATGCACCATGCGTATCGTCGTAGCTCTGGGCGGTAACGCCCTGCTCCGTCGTGGCGAGCCGATGACCGCTGACAACCAGCGCGCCAACATCCGCATCGCCACCGAGCAAATCGCCAAGATCCATCCCGGCAACCAACTGGTCATCGCCCACGGCAATGGCCCGCAAGTCGGCCTGCTGTCGTTGCAGGCAGCGGCCTACACCTCCGTCACCCCTTACCCGCTGGACGTGCTCGGTGCCGAAACCGAAGGCATGATCGGCTACATCATCGAACAGGAACTGGGCAACCTGCTGGACTTCGAAGTGCCGTTCGCCACCCTGCTGACCCAGGTTGAAGTCGACGCCAAGGACCCGGCCTTTCAGAATCCAACCAAACCGATCGGCCCGGTCTACGACAAAGCCGAAGCGGAAAAACTCGCTGCTGAAAAAGGTTGGGCCATCGCTCCGGACGGCGACAAGTTCCGTCGTGTGGTGGCCAGTCCACGGCCGAAACGCATCTTCGAGATCCGTCCGATCAAGTGGCTGCTGGACAAGGGCAGCATCGTGATTTGTGCGGGTGGCGGCGGGATTCCGACCATGTACGACGAGCACCGCAACCTCAAGGGCATCGAGGCGGTAATCGACAAGGATCTGTGCTCGTCGCTGCTCGCCGAGCAACTGGAAGCTGACTTGCTGGTGATCGCCACCGACGTCAACGCGGCGTTCGTCGACTATGGCAAGCCGTCGCAGAAAGCCATCGCCGAAGCGCACCCGGATGAACTCGAACGCCTCGGTTTCGCCGCTGGCTCCATGGGGCCGAAGGTGCAGGCAGCCTGCGAATTCGCGCGCCATACTGGCAAGGTCGCGGTGATCGGTTCGCTCGCGGACATCGAAGCGATCGTCCAGGGCACTGCCGGCACACGCGTCAGCACGGCGAAGCCGGGCATCAGCTATCGATAATTAGAAACTCAAGGGCAGGCCCAGGGTCTGCCCTTCTCCCATGCCTTGATCAGGAGAAACCCATGGCCATATTCAACCCCGGTCATTTGCACATCGAGCGACATGCGTTGACGCCAGATGACGTCAGTTACGACCTGTGTCTCGACTATGAAGTGTTCACCGATCCGCAAAAAGGCAAAGGGATACAGTTCACCCTGCACGGCAATATGCAGGGCAAGGACATGAAGGAAGCGTTTTTCCTGCCCAAGGAAGAGGCTTACAACTTCGCCCGCGACGTGACCCGGATTGCCGAGAAATATGGGATTCCAAAGGCTCACAGCCAGATCGGTTCGGTGCACAAACATTACGATCTGATGTTTGAGGACATCCGGCAGAAGTTGAATATGCAATCCGGGGATCCGGTTAATCCCGAGCATTTCGAGTAACCCCAAAAGCCCCCTCACCCTAACCCTCTCCCGGAGGGAGAGGGGACTGACCGAGTTGCTCGCTCAAGGTACACCGACCTGAAATAGCGAGCCGAACTCAAGTTTTGAAAAGCCCCCAATCTGCTCCCTTTCCCCCTCGCCCCTCTGGGGAGAGGGCTGGGGTGAGGGGGTAGATCTCCAGCACGACAACAATCTCAAGATTTCACCCCAGTCCCCCATCAAGGCATACTTGCCCCCCTCCGCATTCCAGAACACTGAACCGCCCCCATGCGTATCCACGTCAGCTTCATCGACCGCGTCGGCATCACCCAGGAAGTCCTGGCGATCCTCGGTGGGCGCAATCTCAATCTGGATGCGGTGGAGATGATCCCGCCCAACGTCTACATCGATGCACCGACCTTGAGCCCGCAAGTGCTCGAAGAACTCAAAGATGCGTTGTTCCGGGTGCGCGGCGTGGAGGCCGTGGTGGTGGTCGACATCCTCCCCGGTCAGCGTCGGCACTTGCAGCTCGATGCATTGCTCGCGGCGATGACCGATCCGGTACTGGCCCTCGATAGCGCCGGCAAGGTGCTGCTGGCCAACCCGGCACTGATCGCGCTGTACGGGCGTGAACCGGCGGGGGAAAGTGTCTCGGAACTGTTCAACGATCCCGGTCTGCTGGAAACCCTGCTCGAACAAGGCTTCCGCCTGCCGCTGCGTGAGATCACCGTCAATGGCCAGACCCTGCTGCTCGACGCCACACCGATCACCGACGCCGGCGCGCTGCTGACCCTTTATCAGCCAAACCGCATCGGTGAACAGCTCTCGGCATTGCACCATGACCACGCCGAAGGCTTCGATGCGCTGCTCGGCGAATCCCCGGCGATCCGCACGCTGAAGGCCCGCGCGCAACGAGTCGCAGCCCTCGACGCACCGTTGCTGATTCAAGGCGAAACCGGCACCGGCAAAGAACTGGTGGCCCGCGCTTGCCATGCGATCAGTGCGCGGCACAGTGCGCCGTTTCTCGCGCTGAACTGCGCGGCGCTGCCGGAAAACCTCGCCGAGAGCGAACTGTTCGGCTACGCCCCCGGCGCCTTCACCGGCGCGCAACGTGGCGGCAAACCGGGGCTGATGGAACTGGCCAACCAGGGCACGGTATTTCTCGACGAGATCGGCGAGATGTCGCCGTACTTGCAAGCCAAACTGCTGCGCTTTCTGAATGACGGCAGCTTCCGTCGGGTCGGCGGTGATCGCGAAGTGAAGGTCAACGTGCGGATCCTCAGCGCGACCCACCGCGACCTGGAAAAAATGGTCAGCGAAGGCCTGTTCCGCGAAGACCTGTTCTACCGTCTCAACGTGCTCAACGTCGAAGTGCCGCCGCTGCGTGAGCGAGGTCAGGACATTCTGCTGCTGGCGCGTTACTTCATGCAGCAGGCCTGTGCGCAGATTCAGCGCCCGGTCTGCCGCCTCGCCCCCGGCACCTATCCGGCGCTGCTCGGTAATCGTTGGCCGGGTAACGTGCGCCAGTTGCAGAACGTGATCTTCCGCGCCGCGGCGATCTGCGAAAGCAGCCTGGTCGATATTGGTGATCTCGACATCGCCGGCACCTCGGTGGCGCGGCAGACCGACAGCGACGTCGACAGCCTCGAACAAGCCGTCGAATCCTTCGAAAAATCGTTGCTGGAAAAACTCTACGTCAGCTACCCCTCGACCCGCCAACTGGCCAGCCGCCTGCAGACCTCGCACACCGCGATTGCCCATCGATTGCGCAAATACGGCATTCCCAATAAACCGTAAGCCGCACGCGATCAAAAATGTGGGAGCGGGCTTGCTCGCGAATGCGGTGGGCCATTCAACAGGGATGTCGACTGACCTGACGCTTTCGCGAGCAAGCCC
>NZ_JASCPO010000235.1:0-9084 GCF_029960145.1 Pseudomonas sp. PS01299
GCTCGCGATGGCGGTTGATCAGGCGACATAAGTGCTGAATGTCGGTCCGCCATCGCGAGCAGGCTCACTCCTACAAGGAGATCGAAGTGAATTCAGTATGTGGTCAAAAAATAACCATCGCGCTGTACGCCATGTTCGCTGTGGGCTGTAGTCCCTTTCGCTCAGGTTATCCACAGGCCGTTCCACAGCGATTGTGGGTAACGCAGCACAGCTTAGTGACAACCGTGTGACGTCCAGACCCGTTGCGCGCTGTGATGCAGGATGCCGTGGCGGCGGGCGAGGGCGTGGCGATCCTTGCTGTAGCCGCCGCCGATCACGCCGACTACCGGGATGTCGCGGCCCAGGCAATGGCGCATCACGCTTTCATCGCGGGCGGCGACGCCTTCGTCTGTCAGTTGCAGATAACCGAGGGCGTCGTCCTTGTGCACATCGACCCCGGCGTCGTACAGCACCAGGTCCGGTTGATACAGCGGCAGCAGGTAGTTGAGGGTGTCATCCACCACCTGCAGATAGTCGGCATCGCCCATGCCGTTGGGCAGTGGGATGTCCCAGTCGCTTTCGGCCTTGCGTGCCGGAAAATTCTTTTCGCAGTGCAGGGAAACGGTAACTGCCTCCGGGGTGTCGTGGAGGATCCGCGCGGTGCCGTCGCCCTGATGCACGTCGCAATCGAAGATCAGCACACGGTTCACCCGACCGCTTTGCAGCAGGTAATGGCTGATGATCGCCAGGTCGTTGAAGATGCAGAACCCGGCCGGGTAGTCGTAGTGAGCGTGATGGGTGCCGCCGGCGAGGTGACAGGCCAGACCATGCTCGAGGGCTTTTTTCGCCGCCAGAATCGAGCCGCCGACCGCCCGCACCGTGCGCCGCGCCAAGGCTTCGTTCCACGGCAGGCCGAGGCGCCGCTGGTCTTCGCGAGACAACTCGCCGCTCATGTAGCGTTCGATATAGCTACGGTCATGGGCCAAGGCGAGGATGTCGTTGGGGCAGATCTCGGGACGCAGCAGGTCGGCGTCGCGGGTCAGGCCGCTGTCGACCAGGTGGTCGCGCAGCAAGCGGAATTTGTCCATCGGAAAGCGGTGATCCGCCGGAAACTCGGGGCTGTAGTCTTCGTGGTAGATCAGCGGCAGGGGCATGGCAACTTCATGTAGGAACGATGGAAAGAGTGAACGATCCTACCAGCGATGTAGACTTGCGGCATGGAAATGGAGGGGCATGATGGAGCCGATTCAGCAACTCGAAAGCGCACGCCTGCTGATGCGTCAGTGGCGCGACGAGGATTTGCCGGAATTTGCGGCGATGTGCGCCGATCCTCAGGTGATGCGTTACTTTCCGGCCCCGCTCAGCCGTCTCGAAAGTGCGTCGATGATCGGCCGGGTGCGCGGGCATTTTGCCGAGCACGGTTTCGGTCTGTGGGCGCTGGAGCGCAAGGACAGCGGTGAGTTCATCGGTTTCACTGGCCTGGGTGTGGTCGGTTTCGATGCGCCGTTCACCCCGGCGGTGGAAATCGGCTGGCGTCTGGCCCGCGAGCATTGGGGGCTGGGCTATGCCAGTGAGGCGGCGTGGACGGCATTGCGCGCAGGTTTTGATCGGCTGGGGCTGAAGGAAATCGTGTCTTTCACCGCCCAGAGCAATCTGCCGTCGGAGAAAGTCATGCAGGCGATTGGCATGCAGCACGATCCGGCCGATGATTTCGATCACCCCAAACTTGCCGTCGATCACCCGTTGCGGCGGCATCTGTTGTACCGAATTACCAAGGAGCAATGGCTGCAAACCCTGCATGGCTAAGCCGACACGGACGTTTACAATGGCGCGACAGTGGCTCGCGCCAGAACCTGAATGGGCCGCCGCAGCCAAGACTGCGCGGCATAGCGTTGTGTGAGGAGAGTCTGAATGAGCCAAGTGTTGGAAGATCTGGTCGACCTGCTGACCCTGGAGCCAATCGAGGAAAACCTGTTCCGTGGCCGCAGCCAGGACTTGGGTTTCCGTCAGTTGTTCGGTGGCCAGGTGCTCGGTCAGTCGCTGTCGGCGGCCAGTCAGACGGTTGAAGAAGCGCGCCACGTGCATTCGATGCACGGTTATTTCCTGCGTCCGGGCGATGCCAAGTTGCCGGTGGTGTATTCGGTGGATCGCGTGCGTGACGGCGGCAGCTTCAGCACGCGACGGGTCACGGCGATCCAGAAGGGCCACCCGATCTTCACCTGCAGCGCTTCGTTTCAATACGACGAGGCAGGCTTCGAGCATCAGAGCCAGATGCCGGTGGTGGTCGGCCCGGAAAACCTGCCGTCGGAGCTGGAACTGACCCAGCAACGCGCGCACCTGATCCCCGAGCACATGCGCGAAAAACTGCTGTGCCCGAAACCGATCGAAGTGCGCCCGGTCACCGAAAAGGATCCGTACAACCCGCAGCCGGCCGATCCGGTGAAGTATGTGTGGTTCCGTGCCGACGGCGCGTTGGCGGATATTCCGGCGCTGCACAAGTACCTGCTGGCCTACGCCTCGGACTTCGGTCTGCTGACCACTTCGATGCTGCCGCACGGCAAGTCGGTCTGGCAGAAAGACATGCAGGTCGCCAGCCTCGATCACGCGCTGTGGTTCCACAACGATCTGCGCGCCGATGACTGGTTGCTCTACGCGATGGACAGCCCGTGGGCCGGCAATTCCCGGGGGTTCTCCCGTGGCAGCGTGTACAACCGCGCCGGGCAACTGGTGGCGTCGGTGACCCAGGAAGGCCTGATTCGTCACCGCAAGGACTGGGCATGAGCCTGAGCGATGTGAAGCACTGGGTGTTCGACATGGACGGCACCCTGACGGTCGCCGTGCATGACTTTGCGGCGATCCGCGTGGCGCTGGCGATTCCGCCCGAGGACGACATTCTCACCCACCTCGCGGCGCTTCCCGCCGATGAAGCCGCGGCGAAACACGCGTGGTTGCTGGAGCATGAGCGCGATCTGGCGCTGGGTTCGAAACCGGCTGCCGGTGCGGTGGAGCTGGTGCGTGACCTGCACGGGCGCGGTTATCGCCTGGGCATTCTGACCCGTAATGCGCGGGAACTCGCGCATGTGACGCTCGACGCCATCGGCCTGGCCGACTGCTTCGCCGTGGAAGATGTGCTGGGCCGCGATGAAGCGCCACCGAAGCCGCATCCCGGCGGGTTGCTGAAACTGGCCGAAGCCTGGAACGTCCCGGCCAGCGAAATGGTGATGGTCGGGGATTACCGTTTTGACCTGGATTGCGGGCGGGCGGCCGGGGCGCGTACGGTGCTGGTGAATCTGCCGGACAACCCGTGGCCGGAGCTGACGGATTGGCATGCGCAGGATTGTGTCGAGTTGCGGCGGATGCTTTCGGTCTGAGATCTTTATTGTCTGATCTGGCCTCATCGCGAGCAGGCTCACTCCTACAATTGGAATGCGTTTCCCCTGTAGGAGTGAGCCTGCTCGCGATGGCGCCTCAACAGTCACCACAAGTCATTAATCAAACAGCGCTTTCAGCCCCTCCGGCGACGTCAACATCCCATCGCCGTTATGCCCGACCCCGGGCACTTCAACCAGCCGCTGATTGACCCCTTCCGGATGCCGGCGCAGCAGGTAGCCGAAAAACAGCTTGCCGCGTTCCAGCCGATACGCGCCTTGTGCCTCGGCGGCGCAACTCTTGTCCAGCGCCGGATGTTGCGGGTCTATGTCCTGCTGCCCCAGCAGGTAAATCACTTCGCGTTTGATGTAGCTGCTCTCAAGCTGCAACGGTGTTTGCCCACCGGCGTACACCGGCATGTCGGTCAACCCGTACTTCCAGCGATTGAAACCCGGGCACTGTGCGTGATCGAACGCTACCGGCCGCTGTTCGTTGAAATACGCGTACGACGACGGATTGGCCACCACATAGCGCAGGCGAATGCCATTGGCCTTCAGCGCCGGTTGCTCCTTGGCCAGCAAGGCATAACGCTGCACCACTTGACCGCCACCGGAATGGCCGAAAATCACGATCTGCTGCACATCCGGAAACTGCTTGCGGTCGCTGACCCGGGCGACGATGGCGTCGAGTGCGGCGTAGGAACTCAGCGGCTTCGGCCCTGTGGATAACCCGCCGCCCATCCACTCGTTGCCTTTCCAGCGCAGCAATGTGTTGGGCAGGGAGTACAGCGCGACGTCGCTTTCGTTGAGAAACTGCGGCGCGATCACCAGCGTGTGCGCCGTTTGCCCGGCCAGTTCGGTGGCGTGCTCGGCACTCTTGCGATAGGTCTCGGCATTGCGCAGACGACCGTGAATGACGATCAGCACCCGTTCGATTTTCTCAGGTGCGGGGCTGATGCCAACGGCCATTTCGCCGGCCTCGAATTGCAGGCGCCCGGGGCTGATGGCATCGACGCCTGCCGCGTGCGCGTTGCCGCCGATGATCAGTAAAGCCAGAAGCCATTTGCGCATTTACAGGTTTTTCGCCGCGAAGGTATCGCACTGGCCGACCTGGCCCTGAGCGAAACCGGTTTTGAACCAGCGCACCCTTTGCGCCGACGTGCCATGGGTAAACGAGTCCGGCACCACGCGGCCCTGACCCTGTTGTTGCAGGCGATCATCACCGATGGCGTTGGCCGCATTCAAGGCCTCTTCGACGTCACCCGGTTCCAGCCAGTTCAGGCGCTTCTGCGCATGGTAGGCCCAGACGCCGGCCAGGCAGTCGGCCTGCAATTCCTGACGCACCAGCAAACCGCCGTCGCCCTGCATCTGCCGGCCCTGCTGACGGGCCGTCTGAATTTTTGCCGAGACGCCGAGCAGCGTCTGCACATGGTGGCCGACTTCGTGCGCGATCACGTAGGCCTGGGCGAAGTCACCGGCGGCCTTGAAGCGCTGGGCCATTTCCTGGAAGAAGGCCATGTCCAGATAGACTTTCTGATCCGCCGGGCAGTAGAACGGGCCGGTCGCCGAAGTCGCCAGCCCGCAAGCGGAATTCACCCGGTTGCTGAACAGCACCAGGGTCGGGTCCTTATATTGGCGCCCGGCCTGCTGGAAGATGGCGCCCCAGGTGTCTTCGGTATCACCAAGGATCGAACGCACGAATTCGGCTTGCTGGTCGTTGGCCGGTGGCGCCTGGCGGGTTTGCGTCGAGGCCGGTGCCGATTGCTCGGTCATTTGCCCAGTGAGCTGGCCGAGGATCTGCAACGGATCCTGTCCGGTGATCCAGCCGATGCCGACGATCAGCAGGATCGCCCCCAGGCTCAGGCCTTTGCCGCCACCGAACCGCATGCCACCACCGCCGCCGCTATCATCGCCACGGGCATCGACGACGTTGTCACTGCGTCGGCCTTTTTTCCATAGCATGTGGTAATCCTCTTTCTGTACGTGGTGATGAGTGTTGCTGGTGTGAGAGTGTGGCGCCAGTCCGGTCGTCCGTCTATTCGAGCACACGCCAACAGGCCCGGCCTCGGGTGACGAGGGCGGGCCTGTTATTGACGAGCGTGTGCGCGACTAATTCAATCCGTTGGCGGATTTCTCTCGGCGCGCTGTGCGTCAGCGATCGAAGGCATCCCACACCGGGGCGAAATCCGGGCTGACCTGACGCTGATTCTTCGGTAGCGCGGCGATCAGTGCGCGGTCTTCAGCGTCCAGTTCAACCTGCAGCGAAGCCAGGTTCGCCAGTTGATTGGCGCGGCTGCTGGCTTTGGGAATCGCCGCGACGTTGGGCTGATCCAGCAGCCACTTCAGCGCCACCTGAGTCGGTAGCACGCCGTGTTTTTCGGCAATCTGCTGAATCTGTGGAATCTCCGAGACCTTGTTACGCGCCAATGGCGTGTAGGCCGTCAGTACCAGATCGTGTTGGCGGGCATAGTCGAGCAGGGCGTTCTGGCCGAGCAGGACGTGGTACTCGACCTGGATCGCTGACAGAGGGATGCCGTATTCCTCGACGACTGTGCGCAGCAGCGGCAGCGGAAAATTCGCCACGCCGATGTTGCGAGCCAGACCTTGCTCCTTGAAGGATGCGAGGGTTTCAAGCGTGCGCGGCAAGTCCCAGTCAGTGCTCGGCCAGTGGATCATGAACAGGTCGACGTACTCGCAGCGCAAAGCCTTGAGGCTTCGTTCCATCGAGTGGCGCATGGCGTCGGGTTGCAACTGGTCCCACCAGACCTTGGTGGTGACATGAATCTGCTCGCGGGGTGTCGGTGTATTCGCCAATGCTTGTCCGACCGCGTCTTCGTTGTTGTAGGCCGCTGCCGTGTCGATGTGCCGGTAGCCGAGTTCCAGCGCTTGCTCGACGGCACGGGTGCATTCGTCGCCGAGCATCGGCCAGGTGCCGAGGCCGAGTTTCGGCATGTTCAAACCCTGGGCGTTAACGATGTGCTGCATGGTCGATCTCCTGTTCGAAAGCAGTGATGCCGGCGATATGCCGGGCGGCGATGTAGCCGAAAGTCAGCGCCGGGCCGAGGTTGATCCCGCCTGCCGGATAGTGCCCGCCCATGATGCTGGCCATGTCGCCACCGGCGGCGTAGAGCCCGGCGATGGGCTGGGCATGGGCATCGAGCACTTGCGCCTGCGGGTTGACCTTGAGCCCGGCAAAGGTGCCGAAGCAGCCCGGTTGCACTTTCACGGCATAAAAAGGGCCGGCCTCTATTGGGGCAACGCAAGGGTTGGGAAGGTTCGCCGGATCGCCCTGCTTGCGGTTATAGGGCGTTGCGCCGCGACCGAACGACGGGTCCTCGCCGTGGCGTGCATGGCGGTTGTAGTCCTCCACCGTCTGGCGCAATCCGCTGGGGTCGATGCCGCAGGCGCTGGCCAATTCTTCAAGGGTGTTGCCGGTTTTCAGATAGCCGCTGCGGATAAATCCTGACACCGGAACGGGAAATGGCCGCGACATGCCCAAGCCATAACGCCGTTGAAAGGCGCGGCTGCAGATCAGCCACGAGGCGACTTCTTTGCCTTCAGGCGTGGCGGCAACCATGGCGCTGACGTAGTCGTAGTAACCGTTGGCCTCGTTGACGAAGCGCTGGCCGTTGCGCAGTACGCCGATGATTCCCGGTTTTCCGCGTTCGATGATGTGCGGGAAATGGCCGATGCTGCCGTCGGCATGTGGCACTTGCGAGACCGGCGCCCAGGCCACGGGTGACGCCAGGTCGGTGTTGACCGTGGCGCCGACGCTTTCGCCGAGGCGCAGGCCATCGCCGTTCACCGCCAGCGGCGGCAGTGCCCAGTGTTCATGACCCGTGGGCGTGCGCGGAAACAAGGTCTTGCGCCGTTCGACGTCGTTGGCGAATCCGCCGGCGGCCAGCACCACGGCTTTACGTGCATGAATGCGGATCGGGCCGTTGGCGCTGCTGACCACTGCGCCGCAAACCCCTGCTTCATCACGCAGCAGCTCGGTCACGGGTGCCGACTCCCATAACAAAACGCCAAGGTCCTCGGCGGACTTCGCCAGCCTTGCGACCAACGCCACCCCGTTGACCAATTGCATGGCCCGGCCGTGTACCGCCAGATCGAGCAAGTGTCGGGTAAAACGACGGGTTACATGCCACGCGGCTTTCAGCGAACGGGTGAGATTGAGGAACGCCGAAAGGTCGGCGCCGGCCATGATCGGCATGCCCATGAAGGACGTTTCGCGCATTGTTGTACGCAGGCGCCTGAGCAGGCGTCCGACTTTTCGTCCGTCGTAAGGCGCGGCGATGACCGAGCGACCGCCCGTGCCGGCGCCGGGCGTATCGCCATGAATGTCGGCAATGGCGTTACCGTCGGCAAATTGCAGAGCGGTGTGCTGTTCGAAAAACGCGACCATGTGCGGCCCGGCAGTGAGGAAAGCGTCGACCATTGCCGGGTCGTAATGCTCGCCGAGTTCATGGCGCAGGTACGTGCGCGGCTGCTCGACGTCTTCGACGATGCCGGCGCGTCGGGCCAGCGGATTGCACGGCACCCATGCCCAGCCGCCGGACCACGCGGTAGCACCGCCGAACACCGGATCTTTTTCAACCACGATGACCTTCAGGCCGTGCCATGCGGCAGTGACCGCTGTGGATAAACCGGCGGCACCGGAGCCGACGACCAGAACGTCACAGTCGATTTCGGGAAGTTCGGCAGGCATCAGGCAAAGCTCCGCAACTGGGTTTATTGGAATTAGATTCCAGAAATTAACCAATGAAGTTCAGCTGCAACAAGGCATGTTTCAGTAAAGTGGGCGGTTATCGCACGGCTAGTTCCGGATTTCGCTTTGTCTCGGATGTCTTCTAGAATCGGCAAAATTTCACTTGGACCTTCCCATGGCCGGCAGTCAGATCGAACGGGTTTTCAGCGTGCTGGAAAGCCTCACCAGTGAGCCGCGCGGGCTGCCGATGCAGACCCTGGCCGAGCAACTGGACATCCCGAAAAGTGCCACGCACCGGATGCTCGCGGAGCTGATTCGGCTGGGCTACGTGCGACAGAATGCCGAGACTTTGCGCTATCACCTGTCGACCAAACTGGTGGCGATGGGGTTTCAGTATCTGTCGAGCAGCGGTGCCGACATCGTGCAACCGGTGCTGGATCGACTGGCGCAGGAAACCGGTGAACTGGTGCGTCTGGGGGTGATCGATGGCGAGCGCCAGACCTGGATCGCCAAGGCGCAGGGCGCACGCACGGGCCTGCGTTATGACCCGGACATGGGCCGCGACGCGCCGTTGTTCTACACCGCTTCCGGGCATGCGTGGCTGGCCTGCATGAGCGATGCCGAGGCGTTGTCGCTGGTCGAGCGCCAGGGCGCGGAAGTACCGGTGGGCGTCGGGCCGAATGCGCCGCGCTCCAATATCGAACTGCTGGAGCGCCTGCGCCTGGCGCGGGAACAGGGTTATGCCTGTGTCGAGGAAAGTTCGGCGGTGGGCACCTCGGCGATTGCCGCGGTGGTCAAGCATCCAGTTGACGGGCGAGTGATCGGCGTACTGAGCATTGCCGGGCCGAGCGCACGGATGCCCGGCGCGCGACTGCACGAATTGGCGCCGCTGCTGATGAAGTTTACCGAGGAATTGTCGGCGGCGAGCCTGGCGTCTGAGTTGTTCGTCTGACTCGCACCGATCCCTGTAGGAGCTGCCGCAGGCTGCGATCTTTTGGTCTTGAAAATCAAAGTCAAAAGATCGCAGCC
>NZ_JASCPO010000236.1:0-9068 GCF_029960145.1 Pseudomonas sp. PS01299
GGCTTGCTCGCGAATACGGGCTGGCATTCAAAATGGATGTCGGCTGATACACCGCTTTCGCGAGCAAGCCCGCTCCCACATTGTGTTGTGATCAGCCATAAAAAAACGCGGCGCCTGTGAGGGCGCCGCGTTTTTTATGCCAGCAGATCAGAAATCGAGACTGACCCCGACGTTCACCCCCTGCTGGGTAAAGTCATCATCCTTGCGCACGTTGTAGCTGGCGCGCAACGCCAAATCCTGCGTGAGCTTATGGCTCACGCCCAGGTTCAGGCGATTGAGGTTGGTCTGCGGCTCGTAGCCTTCGAGCGTGAAACGGTTGCCCGGCAGGCTGTTGAGGTTGATGGTCAGATCCTGGCGGTCGTCGTTGTACTCACGTTCGTGAGCGAACTCACCGAACACTTCAGTCTGCGCGGTGATCTGGTACTTGCCCTGGATACCCACGCCCAGACGCCGCGAGTTGCGCGACTGGTCATCGAAGGTCAGCGCTGTGGAATCCGCGCCTTTTTCCGAGTAGCCATCGACTTCGGTCTTGCCAAAGTCGGCGCTGACGAACGGCGACAGGTGCCACGGGCTGCTGGCCTGCTGCGCGATGTCGTAGCCGAGGCGGCCGCTGATCGCCAGCACGTAACCGTCGGTATCGCCTTTCTCTCCGCGCTCGTTGACCCCAAGCTGGAATTTACGCTTGAGGCTGTCGTAGTCGAGTTTGCCGGCGGTCATCGCCAGATCGCCCCACCAGCGGTTTTGCTGATACTGGGCGAACGCGGTGCCCATGTAGGAGTTGAGTTTGTATTCCGAGTCGGCGTCGCCGGCTTCGAGTTTCTGGTTATAGAAACCTGCGGCCAAACCGACGCGCCAGGCTTCGTTGACGCGATAGCTGCCGCCGATGTTCAGGTTGTAGCCGTTGCCGTCGGCACTGGCGGCGCTGTGTTGGCCGTCGAAGTCCTGATGTTGACCGCCGCCGGCAACGATGGCGCGCCATTGGCCCACGGCTTGCCAGTTTTCCCAATCGGCCAGCCATTGATTGCGCAGTTCATCCTGATGCGCGCGCAACGAACCCTGGGCCATTTCCGGCAGCAGGGTCAGCTCCCAAGGGGCGGCGAGCAGCGAGTAGGCGTAGTCGGCAATCAAGCGCTGGCCGGCTTCGGTCGGGTGCACTGCGTCGTTGTAGATCAGCTTGGTCGGATCCGGCGTAGCGCTGTTGATGCCGTATCGGGCGTTCTCGGTGCAACTGTTGCCGCTGAAGCAGGTGGCCGTCAGGTTCTGGTCGGTCGCGAGGCCGAACTGCGCCGGGTTGGCGAACGCTTCTTTGAGCAGCACCGGGATGTTCAGCGGGATGATTTCGGCGTTGATGCCCTGCAACTGCTTGACCAGCTCGGTGTTGAACTGGGCGCTGAGCTGCGAGGTGAAACCCTGCAGCGGCGAGCCGTTGATGGCCGGGGTCAGGCCGATGTCCGGCAGCAGCCAGACCATGATGTATTTGGCGCCGGCGCCTTGCAGCGTGCGGGCGCTGTCGGCCAGGCGATCGGCTGCGGCGCTGGCCTGATCGAGACTGAGTACGCGGCCTTGAAGGAAATCGTTGCCGCCCCCCGACAGGTAATACAGCGCGTTCGGGTCGGCACGGAAGCCGTTCGACGGCAGGTAACCGCTGCGGGTGCGTTCGCCGGTGGCGGACTGGGTGGTGATCGAGTCGAGGATCTGGTCGGTACGGTAACCGCCCACCGCCCAGTTGTTGCCATCGGCCAGACCTTCACCGGCGCGCACGGCCGAGGACGAGGAGGCGGTCTGGTCGGGGTTGAAACCCAGTTTGCCGCCGATGATCTGGGTGGCGTTGAGGTCACGGTTTTCTCCGGTGCCGTCCTTGTACAGCGGGCCGGTGCGGTTGGTGTAGCGTTGCGTGGCGCCGGCCGGGCCGCCGCTGTCCTTGAAGGTCCCGGCATCGTTCAGGCTGTCGCCGAAGACGATGAAGTTGGAGTAGGGCGCGGGTGCTGCGTACGCCTGGGCGCAAGCCATGGCGAGCAGGCAACCGGCGAGCGGTACAAACAACGTCTGTTTGATCATGAGCAAGTCCGTTTATTTATTGTTGTAGGTGAACGAAACGACAGTACCAAAAACTCCCGGCGTTTTGCCATCGGTCGCGAAGCCTCCCTTAGTTTTGTCCCCCGTCAGCCCCGCCATATTGCACGCTCCGTCCAGCTAAGTTACTGTGCCGGAACGTATGAACGAGACCTTCCCCGTGTTGATCGTCAGCAAACTTCTGGATCAAGTCATCAAGGCACACGCCCGTTGGCGTTGGCGCGCCTGAATCTTTTCTGCCGGCCCGGCCGGATCTGTATCGCTTTGCCTTCCTTACCCGTTTGAAATGCCGCTGTGCCGACGCCACCTGCGCGTCCGACATCGTGCAGCGCCCTGCGGGCAAGTCATTCGAAGGCTGTCTTCAAGTCAGAATTCAAGAGGTTCGAAACGCCATGTTGCTGATGATCGACAACTACGACTCCTTTACTTACAACGTTGTGCAGTACCTCGGCGAGCTGGGTGCCGAGGTCAAAGTCGTGCGCAACGACGAACTGACCGTCGCCGAAATCGAAGCGCTCAACCCCGAGCGCATCGTGGTCTCGCCAGGCCCGTGCACGCCGACCGAAGCCGGCATTTCCATCGAAGCCATCAAGCATTTCGCCGGCAAATTGCCGATCCTCGGCGTCTGCCTCGGCCATCAATCGGTTGGCCAAGCGTTCGGCGGCGATGTCGTGCGTGCCCGTCAGGTGATGCACGGTAAGACTAGTCCGGTATTCCACGAGGACAAGGGCGTTTTCGCCGGTCTGAATCATCCGCTGACGGTTACCCGCTACCACTCGCTGATCGTCAAGCACGATACTTTGCCCGAGTGCCTGGAGCTGACCGCGTGGACCCAGCACGACGACGGCTCGGTCGACGAAATCATGGGCCTGCGGCACAAGACCCTGAACATTGAGGGCGTGCAGTTCCACCCTGAGTCGATCCTGACCGAGCAGGGCCATGAACTGTTTGCCAACTTCCTCAAACAAACCGGCGGCACGCGCTAAGGACTTCCCATGAATATCAAGACAGCCCTGAGCCGTATCGTCGAACACCTCGACCTCAGCACCGAAGAAATGCGCGACGTGATGCGCGAAATCATGACCGGTCAATGCACCGAGGCGCAGATCGGCGCATTCATGATGGCCATGCGCATGAAGAGCGAGAGCATCGATGAAATCGTCGGCGCCGTTTCGGTGATGCGTGAGCTGGCCGATCAGGTCGAACTCAAGACCCTCGACGGCGTGGTCGATGTGGTCGGCACTGGCGGTGACGGTGCGAACATTTTCAACGTGTCGACGGCGTCCGCGTTTGTCGTCGCGGCAGCCGGTTGTACCGTGGCCAAGCACGGCAACCGCGCGGTATCGGGCAAGAGTGGCAGCGCCGACTTGCTCGAAGCAGCCGGCATCTACCTGAACCTGACGCCGGTACAGGTCGCCCGTTGCATCGACAACGTCGGCATCGGTTTCATGTTTGCCCAGACTCATCACAAAGCCATGAAGTACGCCGCTGGCCCGCGTCGCGATCTCGGCCTGCGTACGCTGTTCAACATGCTCGGCCCGCTTACGAATCCGGCCGGTGTCAAACATCAGGTGGTGGGCGTGTTTACGCCCGCGCTGTGCCGGCCATTGGCCGAAGTCTTGCAGCGCCTGGGCAGCAAGCACGTACTGGTGGTGCATTCGAAGGACGGTCTGGACGAGTTCAGTCTTGCCGCGCCTACCTTTGTCGCTGAACTGAAGAACAACGAGATCACTGAGTATTGGGTCGAGCCGGAAGATCTGGGCATGAAGAGCCAGAGCCTGCACGGTCTGTCGGTCGAAGGCCCGGAAGCGTCGTTGGCGCTGATTCGCGATGCGCTGGGCAAGCGCAAGACCGAGAACGGCCAGAAGGCTGCCGAAATGATTGTGCTCAATGCCGGTGCGGCGCTGTACGCGGCTGACCTGGCGACCAGTCTCAAAGAAGGCGTGGCGCTTGCGCACGACGCATTGCACACCGGTCTTGCTCGGGAAAAACTCGAGGAGTTGGGTGCCTTTACCGCGGTATTCAAAGTGGAGAATGAGGGATGAGTGTACCGACGGTTCTGGAAAACATTCTGGCGCGCAAAGTCCAGGAAGTCGCCGAGCGTAGCGCTCGCGTCAGCCTGAGCGAGCTGGAAAGTCTGGCCAAGGCGGCCGATGCACCCCGTGGTTTTTCCCAGGCATTGCTGGCGCAGGCCAAGAAGAAGCAGCCGGCGGTGATCGCCGAAATCAAAAAGGCTTCGCCGAGCAAAGGCGTGATCCGCGAGAACTTCGTGCCTGCCGACATTGCCAAGAGCTACGAGAAGGGCGGTGCGACCTGTCTGTCCGTACTGACCGATATCGACTACTTCCAGGGCGCTGATGTCTACCTGCAACAGGCCCGCGCCGCGTGCAAACTGCCTGTAATTCGCAAGGACTTCATGATCGATCCGTACCAGATCGTCGAAGCCCGCGCGCTGGGCGCCGACTGCGTGCTGTTGATCGTCTCCGCACTGGACGACGTGAAAATGGCCGAGCTGGCCTCGGTCGCCAAAGGCGTGGGTCTCGATGTGCTGGTGGAAGTGCACGATGGCGATGAGCTGGACCGCGCACTGAAAACCCTCGACACGCCGCTGGTCGGGGTCAACAACCGCAACCTGCACACCTTCGACGTCAGCCTGGAAACCACCCTCGACCTGCTGCCGCGCATCCCGCGCGACCGTATGGTGATTACCGAGAGCGGCATCCTCAACCGTGCCGATGTCGAGTTGATGGAAATCAGCGACGTTTATGCGTTCCTGGTGGGCGAAGCGTTCATGCGCGCGGAAAGCCCGGGCACCGAACTGCAGCGCCTGTTCTTCCCGGAGCGTGGCGTTCCGGTCAGTGGTTCGACTCTCGACTGATTGCCGTTAGACCGAGTCGACCCCTTCGCGAGCAAGCCCGCTCCCACATTTGGAATGCATTTCCCCCTGTGGGAGCGGGCTTGCTCGCGAAAGGGCCTTCAAATTTCCCGAAGATTTACGATCTGCCGGAGTTCTCCATGTCGCTGCCAACCCCCCTGACCATCGAAGCCGGCCTCAAGGCCGAGCAAGACCTGTTGGCCTCGATCTGCGCCGGCGACGCCGAATTCGGCCTGCTGTTCTGGCAACCGAGCGATTGCGCTCTGGTCATGCCGCGCCGGCTCAATCGTCTGCCCGGTTTTGACCACGCCTGTGAAGTCTCCGCTGCTGCCGGCTGGCCAGTCTTGCTGCGGGAAACCGGCGGTGAACCGGTCCCGCAATCCGCTTCAACCATCAACATCGCATTGGTTTACGCCCCGCCCCGCAGCGAGGGCGATCTGAACCGCATCGAAACCGGTTACCGGCGCCTGTGTGATCCGATCTGTGAATTGCTCGATGAGTTGGGTGGTGTGTCGTCGTTGGGCGAAATCGACGGCGCGTTCTGCGACGGTCGTTTCAACGTCAATCTCGACGGCCGCAAGATGGTCGGCACCGCTCAGCGCTGGCGCCAGAGTCAGGGCGGGCAGCGTCCGGTGGGGCTGGTGCACGGGGCGATGCTGATGGATAACGAGCGCGAGTCGATGGTTGCAGCGGTCAATCGCTTCAACGAGGCTTGCGGTCTGGAGCAGCGGGTGCGCGCCGAAAGCCACATCGCCCTGCATGAGAAGTTCGTCGCGCCAACGGCTTTGGCGCGTCTGGATGAGCTGTTTCGTCTGATGCTGGCGCAGGTCTACAGCGCCTGATTTTGTGCGCTTAGCGCGTGCCGAAGACCACCATGGTCTTGCCTTTCACATCGACCAGGTTGCGTTCTTCAAGATCCTTGAGCACGCGACCGACCATCTCCCGCGAACAACCGACAATCCGGCCGATTTCCTGACGGGTCACCTTGATCTGCATGCCGTCCGGGTGGGTCATCGCGTCGGGCTGCTTACACAGCTCCAGCAGGCAGCGGGCCACGCGACCGGTAACGTCGAAGAACGCCAGGTCGCCGACCTTGCGCGTGGTATTGCGCAGACGTTGGGCGATTTGTCCGCTGAGGACGTAAAGAATGTCTGGATCCTGCTGCGACAGTTCGCGGAACTTCACGTAGCTGATTTCGGCGATTTCGCATTCGACCTTGGCCCGCACCCATGCGCTGCGTTGCTGTTCCTGGCCTGCCTGTTCGAACAGACCCAGCTCGCCGAAGAAGTCCCCGGCGTTGAGGTAGGCGATGATCATTTCGCGGCCGTCGTCATCTTCGATCAAGATGGTGACCGAACCTTTGATGATGAAGTACAGCGTGTCCGAGCGATCGCCGGCGCAGATGATGTTGCTCTTGGCCGCATGGCGACGGCGCTGGCAATGCATCAACAGCTTGTCGAGGTTCTTGATTTTGGGTGTGGGGGTAATAGCAACCATGGTTGTATCCCGAAAAGACTGCACGGTGATGTTTGATTTTTTTATGAGGCGTTGAAGGCGGTCGCTACACAGGCTGACAATTGGCGCCAGCGAATTGGCGCCAGCTTACCAGACACTTCGTCGAAAATTCGAGAAATTACCTACGCAGCTGAGGCATCCGTCCTAGGAACGCCGGGCGCTGCCAGAGCAAAGGCCTGTGCTAAGCTGGCGACCCTTTTTTCTACAGTGGAGTCTTGGCGATGAAGGCACGCATCCAATGGGCTGGCGAAGCCATGTTCCTCGGCGAATCCGGTAGCGGACATGTTGTGGTCATGGACGGACCGCCGGACGCCGGTGGTCGTAATCTGGGTGTTCGCCCGATGGAAATGCTCCTGCTGGGCGTTGGCGGTTGCAGCAACTTCGACGTGGTCAGCATCCTGAAGAAGTCGCGTCAGGCGGTTGAAAGCTGCGAAGCGTTCCTCGAAGCCGAGCGCGCGACCGAAGATCCGAAGGTGTTCACCAAGATCCACATGCACTTCGTGGTCAAGGGCCGTGGCCTGAAAGAAGCCCAGGTCAAGCGCGCCATCGAACTGTCTGCCGAGAAGTATTGCTCGGCCTCGATCATGCTCGGCGCGGCCGGCGTGGCGATCACTCACGATTATGAAATCGTCGAGCTCGGTTGAATCGACATTCAACTATCATAAAAGCAGTGCAGACTCTGGCGATCCCTCGCTGACGTCTGCATAATGCGCCACTTTTTTCAGGGCAGTGATCGGTCAACCGACGGATCGTCCGCCTGAACAGATAACCAAAATCGCCATCGCGAAGAGGTGTTAACCGTCCTACGCAGGTGCGTTGTTCGCACTTGACGGGCATGCTTGATCACGCGGCTGCGCCGCATACATAGAGAGTTTTTAACGGTGAAAAGCAAACTCAAGCTCCACGGGTTCAATAACCTGACAAAGACCTTGAGCTTCAACATCTATGACATCTGCTACGCGGAAACCCCGCAAGACCAGCAGGCTTACGTCGAGTACATCAATCAAGAGTACAACGCCGAACGCCTGACGCAGATCCTCACGGAAGTTGTCGAAATCATTGGTGCCAACATTCTGAACATCGCGAGTCAGAACTATGAGCCTCAGGGTGCCAGCGTCACGATTCTGATCTCGGAAGAGCCGGTGACCCCGACTGACAGCCAGATCGAAGAGTCCCCGGGTCCATTGCCCGAAATCATCCTTGCCCACCTCGACAAGAGTCACATCACGGTGCATACCTATCCGGAAATCCATCCGGACGCCGGTATTGCGACGTTCCGTGTGGACATCGACGTGTCGACCTGTGGTGTCATTTCACCGCTTAAAGCGCTCAACTTCCTCATTCACCAGTTCGATTCGGACATCGTGACTGTGGATTACCGTGTGCGCGGCTTCACCCGTGACGTTGAAGGCAACAAGCACTTCATCGACCACGAGATCAACTCGATCCAGAACTACCTTTCCGAAGACACTCGCGACGCGTACCAGATGACCGACGTGAACGTGTACCAGGAAAACCTGTTCCACACCAAAATGCTGCTGAAGAACTTCGAACTGGATAACTACCTGTTCGGCGACGCCACCAGCAACCTGTCCTCCGAGCAGCGTGCTCAGGTGACCGAGCGTGTGAAACACGAAATGCTGGAAATCTTCTACGCGCGCAACATGCCGGCGTAAGATTCCCGGGCACAAAAAAGGCGACTACCGTGCGGTAGTCGCCTTTTTTATTACCGAAACAGAACCCTGTGGGAGCGAGCTTGCTCGCGAAGGGGCCCTGCCAGACAACACTGAAGTCAGATCCTGTAGGTACTCTTGGTCATCACCTTCGCCAACAGACTCATCCCGAACTTCACCGGCGCCGGAAAACGGAAACCACCCGCATCCAGTGCACTCTCCGCATGATGCTCTTCATCAATGCGCATCTGTTCCAGAATCGCCCGGGACTTTTCGTCCTCGGCCGGCAATTGTTCCAGGTGCTCGTTCAAGTGTTTGCACACCTGATGCTCGGTGGCCGCGACGAAGCCAAGGCTGACCTTGTCACTGATCAGACCAGCTACAGCGCCGATGCCGAACGACATTCCATAGAACAGCGGATTGAGCACGCTGGTATGGCTGCCCAGTTGATGGATGCGCTGTTCGCACCACACCAGGTGATCGATTTCTTCTTCGGCGGCGTGCTCCATGGCAGCACGCACCTGCGGCAACTTGGCGGTCAGCGCCTGCCCCTGATACAGCGCCTGGGCGCAGACTTCACCGGTGTGGTTGATGCGCATCAGGCCGGCGACGTGGCGGGTGTCTTCATCGCTCATCTGCACATCCGGCTGCACGATGGCAGGCGACGGACGGTACGGCTGGCCGCTGAAAGGCAGCAGGGTACGCATCGCGGCATCGGCTTGCAGCAGAAGACGGTCAATCGGCGAGTAGTGACGTTGGGTAGTCATGCTGACCTCCGGGAAAAATCTCGACCGCCAGTTTAACCGAATCGGCCGGGGAAGGTTTGCGCTGGGTCATTTGCCACGCGGTCATGCTTTTGGTGGGAGCGGGCTTGCTCGCGAAGGCGTCGGCACCTTCAGAATATCAATGTCAGACACTCCGCTTTCGCGAGC
>NZ_JASCPO010000237.1:0-8976 GCF_029960145.1 Pseudomonas sp. PS01299
GCTCGCTCCCACATTCTGATCGGTGTACGCCGTACCAATGTGGGAGCGAGCTTGCTCGCGAAGGCGTCCTGACGGTCAATACAAATCTGCAGGTTTAACGAACAGCCTCAAACAACCCCGTCGCCCCCATCCCGCCCCCCACGCACATGGTCACGATGCCGTAACGCAAATTACGCCGCTGCAACTCACGCACCAGATGCCCGACCTGCCGCGAACCGGTCATGCCGAACGGGTGGCCGATGGAAATCGAGCCGCCATTGACGTTGTATTTGTCGTTGTCGATCTCCAGCCGATCGCGGGCATACAGGCATTGCGAGGCAAAAGCCTCGTTGAGCTCCCACAGATCAATATCCGCCACTTGCAAGCCCTTGGCCTTGAGCAGTTTCGGCACCGAGAACACCGGGCCGATGCCCATTTCGTCCGGCTCGCAACCGGCGACGGTGAAACCACGGAAAAACGCCTTCGGCTTGAGCCCCAGTTGCAGGGCTTTTTCCAGACTCATCAACAGCGTCATCGAGGCGCCGTCGGACAGCTGCGACGAGTTGCCGGCCGTCACCGAACCGTCCTCGGCAAACACCGGATTCAGTCCGGCGAGACTTTCGTAAGTGGTGTCCGGACGGTTGCAGTCGTCGCGATCAACGATGCCGTCGAGGATCTGCACCTCACCACTGTTCTTGTCTTCGACCCGGTACTTGACCGCCATCGGCACGATTTCATCATTGAACAGCCCGGCCGCTTGCGCCTGGGCAGTGCGCAGCTGGCTTTGCAGCGCGTAACGATCCTGGGCCTCGCGGCTGACGTCGTAACGGCGCGCAACCACTTCGGCGGTCTGGCCCATGGTGTAGTAGATGCCCGGCACCTGCTGCTTGAGCAACGGGTTGATCAGGTGGTCGGTGTTGACGCTTTTCAGGGTCAGACTGATTGATTCGACGCCGCCGGCGACAATGATGTCGCTGCAACCGGAGGCGATCTGGTTGGCGGCAATCGCAATCGCCTGCAACCCCGAAGAACAGAAACGGTTGAGGGTCATGCCGGCCACGCCGGTGCCCAGCCGCGACAGCACCGCCACGTTGCGGCCGATGTTGTAACCCTGCGCGCCCTCGTTGGAGCCGGCGCCGACAATGCAGTCCTCGACGCTGGCCGGGTCGATGTCATTGCGCGACAGCAGCGCGTTGACGCAATGGGCCGCCATGTCGTCGGGGCGGGTCTGGTTGAACTTGCCGCGAAAGGACTTGGCCAGGCCGGTCCGCACGCTGTCGACGATCACCACTTCACGCATGGCATACCTCAATTGTTGTTGTCGGAGGAGAGTGGACCGAGCATAAGTCCACCCTGCCGCCGACCGCGACAATCATTCACCCCGCGTATGCGTGTCCATCGGCTCAGTCCTTGTGTTTTTTCGCGCGTTTGTCGGACTTCGCGAATGCTTCCTCAAGCGCTCGGTTGATCGTGCGCAGGACCTTGATCCGGGCCCAGCGTTTGTCATTAGCCTCGACCAGCGTCCACGGCGAAATCTCGGTGCTGGTACGGTCGACCATATCGCCCACGGCGGCGCGGTAGGCGTCCCACTTGTCGCGGTTGCGCCAGTCGTCCTCAGTGATCTTGAAGCGCTTGAACGGAATCTGCTCGCGGGCCTGGAAGCGCTCCATCTGGGTGTCCTTGTCGATCGCCAGCCAGAACTTGACGACGATGACCCCGGCGTCGGCGATCTGCTCTTCGAAATCGTTGATCTCGCTGTAAGCCCGCAGCCAGTCGGCCGGGCTGCAGAAGCCCTCGACCCGCTCCACCAGCACCCGGCCATACCAGGAGCGGTCGAACACGGTGAACTTGCCCCGCGCCGGCAAATGCCGCCAGAAGCGCCACAGATACGGCTGCGCGCGCTCCTCCTCAGTGGGCGCGGCAATCGGCACGATGCTGTACTGCCGCGGATCGAGCGCCGCCGCGACCCGACGAATCGCCCCGCCCTTGCCCGCCGCATCGTTGCCTTCGAACACCGCCACCAGTGCGTGGCGGCGCATGCGCTTGTCACGCATCAGCCCGGACAGCCGCGCCTGCTCGGTGATCAGTTGTTCTTCGTAGTCTTTCTTTTCCAGTCGCTGGTTCAGGTCGAGGCTGTCGAGCAGGTTGAGTTGATCGACCGCCGTGCCCAACGGGGCGGCGTTGACCTCTTCGGTATGCACCTCGGGGCGCTTGAGCGCATTCTGCAGGCCTTCCAGCAGGATTTTGCCGACGGCAAGACTGCGATAATTGGCGTCCATGCCTTCGATGATGTGCCATGGCGCGTAGTCGCGGCTGGTGCGGCGCAACACGCGCTCGCCGTATTTGACGAACTTGTCGTAGGTCTGCGATTGCTGCCAGTCCAGCGGGCTGATGCGCCAGCTGTGCAGCGGGTCGTCGGCCAGCGCCTTGAGTCGCGCTTTCATCTGCTTCTTGGACAGGTGGAACCAGAACTTGAAGATCAGCGCGCCTTCATCGCAGAGCATTTTTTCCAGACGCTCGGCGGCGTTGATCGCCTGATCCAGACGCGGATCCTTGAACAGACCGTGAACCCGGCCCTGAAGCATCTGGCTGTACCAGTTGCCGAAGAACACGCCCATCCGCCCCTTGGCCGGCAGCATCCGCCAGTAACGCCACGCCGGTGGCCGCGCCAGTTCTTCATCGGTCTGCTGATCGAAAGTACGCACCTCGATCAGACGCGGGTCCATCCACTCGTTGAGCAACTTGACGGTCTCGCCCTTGCCTGCGCCCTCGATGCCGTTGATCAGAATGATCACCGGAAAACGCTTCTGCTGCTGCAACTCGAATTGCGCTTCCAGCAGTGCTTCACGCAATGCAGGCACAGCCGCGTCGTAAGTCTCTTTGTCGATGGCATGGCCGATTTCGGCGGATTCAAACATGGGGACGGCTCCTTCCAGGATTCAGCAAGACTAGCGGATTGGGCATGGGCGCGGCGGAGAAATTCCGCTCCTTTTGGCTTCAAGAAAAACTCTGTGGTGAGGGGATTTATCCCCGATGGGCAGCGCAGCGGCCCCAAAGCCATTCAACGCCAGATGCACGCTGGTAGCGGGATTGCGACTGCTACGCAGTCGATCGGGGATAAATCCCCTCGCCACAGGTTGCTCTGATCCGCGCCCAAATCGTTAATTGTCTTCGAGGCTGCACAGCCAGGCCTTGCCATGGATCAAGCACCCTCCGCACGATCAGCTAGAATGGCCGCCTTGTCGTTGCCGAGCCTGCCATGAAACCTGTATTGCCCCACGCCCAACTCGACTGGGATGACCAGGGACGTCCGCGCTCGCGGGTGTTCGATGATGTGTATTTTTCCGACCAGTCGGGGCTGGATGAAACCCGTTACGTGTTCCTCGAACAGAACCGTCTGGCCGAGCGCTTTGCCGCGCTGCCGGCCGATGGGCGACTGGTGATCGGCGAAACCGGCTTCGGCACCGGGCTGAATTTCCTTTGCGCCTGGCAGCTGTTCGAACAGCACGCGGTGGCCAGTGCGCGGCTGCATTTCGTCAGCGTCGAAAAATATCCGCTGAGTCCGACGGATCTGCAACGGGCGCTGGCCTTGTGGCCGGAGCTCAAGCCACTGGCCGATCAACTGCTGACGCATTACGTGGCGATCCATCAGGGCTTTCAGCGGATCGTTCTCGGTAATGGCCGAGTGACGCTGACGCTGCTGATCGGCGATGCGGCGGAGCAACTGCCGCAACTCGATGCGCAGATTGATGCGTGGTTTCTCGACGGTTTCGCCCCGGCGAAAAACCCCGACATGTGGACCGCTGAACTGTTCGTCGAACTGGCGCGACTGGCGGCGCCGGGCTCGACCATTAGCACCTTCACCAGCACCGGTTGGGTGCGGCGTCTGCTCAACGCGGCCGGGTTCAAGATGAAACGCACGCCGGGCATCGGCCACAAGTGGGAGATCCTGCGCGGCGAGTTTCTCGGCTGGCCGCAGGACGTCGCGCCACCGCTGCCGGACAAACCGTGGTTCGCCCGCCCTGCCCCGCTGACTGGCGAGCGGCGCGCGCTGGTGATCGGCGCCGGGCTGGCCGGTTGTGCGACCGCTGCCAGCCTCGCCGCGCGCGGCTGGCAAGTCAGTCTGCTGGAGCGTCACGAGGCCGTGGCGCAGGAGGCGTCCGGCAATCCGCAGGGCGTGCTGTACCTGAAGTTATCAGCCCACGGCACCGCGTTGTCGCAACTGATCGTCAGCGGCTTCGGCTACACCCGCCGCCTGCTGGAAACCCTGCAACGCGGCACCGACTGGGACGATTGCGGCGTGCTGCAACTGGCTTTCAACGCCAAGGAAGCCGAGCGTCAGGCGCAACTGGCCGCGGCCTTCCCGGAAGATCTGGTGCGCTGGCTTGATCAGCCGCAAGCCGAAATTCAAGCCGGGATTGCTGTGGCGCACGGCGGCTTGTTCTACCCCGAAGGGGGCTGGGTGCATCCACCCGCGCTGTGCCAGGCGCAAGCCGCGCAAGCGAACATCGAACTGCTCAAGCATCACGATGCGCTGGAACTGCGCAAGGTCGAAGGTCAGTGGCAAGCCCTCGACGGCGAGCGCGTGCTCGCCAGCGCGCCGGTGGTGATATTGGCCGGCGCGGCGGAGATCAAACGCTTTGCGCAAAGTGCCGAGTTGCCGCTCAAGCGCATTCGCGGGCAGATCACGCGCCTGCCGCAAACCACCGAGAGCCAGACACTGCGCACCGTGGTCTGCGCCGAAGGTTATGTCGCGCCGGCACGCTTGGGCGAACACACGCTGGGTGCGAGTTTCGACTTCAACAGCGACGACCTGACCCCGACCACCGCCGAACACCTGGGCAATCTGGCGATGCTCGAAGAGATCTCCGGCGATCTGGTGGCGCGCCTGCACATCAATCAACTGCCCCCGGAAACTCTGGAGGGACGCGCCGCATTCCGCTGCACCAGTCCCGACTATCTGCCGATCGTCGGCCCCCTCGCCGACCGCACAGCCTTCGCTCAGGCCTACGCCGCGTTGAGCAAGGACGCGCGACAAGTGCCGGACATCGCCTGCCCGTGGCTCGATGGCCTGTACGTTAACAGTGGCCACGGTTCACGCGGGCTGATCACCGCGCCGCTGTCGGGCGAACTGCTCGCGGCGTGGCTGGACAACGAGCCGCTGCCACTGCCCCGAAGCGTCGCCGAGGCCTGCCATCCCAATCGTTTTGCACTGCGCACGTTGATTCGCGGCAAATGAAAAATCGCGACTGGCCGCTGGTCAGTCGCCCCCTCTTATAACTCATCGTTCTAAAACTCCCACATCTGCAGCGGGTCAGTTTCTGAGTACCGGCCATTTTGGCCTGACTTGAATGACCCCTCCCCAACGGAAAAACCGGTAAGGACTTTATGTGCGGATTAGCTGGCGAGTTACGTTTTGATCATCAACCTGCAGACCTTGCAGCGGTAGAGCGAATCACCCATCACCTGGCCCCTCGCGGCCCCGATGCGTGGGGCTTCCATGCCCAAGGGCCGATTGCCCTGGGCCATCGTCGCCTGAAAATCATGGATCTGTCGGACGGCTCGGCTCAGCCGATGATCGACAGCCAACTCGGTTTGTCCCTGGCCTTCAATGGCGCGATCTACAACTTCCCGGAACTGCGCGCCGAACTCGAAGCGCTGGGCTACGCCTTCTATTCCGGTGGCGACACCGAAGTGCTGCTCAAGGGCTACCACGCCTGGGGCGAAGCGCTGCCGCCGAAACTCAACGGCATGTTCGCGTTCGCCATCTGGGAGCGTGATGCCCAGCGCCTGTTCATCGCTCGCGACCGTCTCGGCGTGAAGCCTTTGTACCTGTCGCGCACCGGCCAGCGTTTGCGCTTTGCCTCGGCCCTGCCGGCGCTGCTCAAGGGCGGCGACATCAACCCGATCCTCGATCCGGTGGCGCTCAATCACTATCTGAATTTCCATGCGGTGGTGCCGGCTCCGCGCACTTTGCTCGCGGGCATCGAAAAGCTGCCGCCAGCGACCTGGATGCGCGTCGAAGCCGATGGCCGCACCGAGCAGAAAACCTGGTGGACCCTGCCCTACGGCCCACACGACGACGAGAAAAATCTGACCCTCGAAGACTGGCGCGACCGCGTGCTCGACAGCACCCGCGAGGCCGTGGCAATCCGTCAACGCGCAGCGGTGGATGTCGGCGTGCTGCTTTCCGGCGGTGTCGATTCGAGCATGCTCGTCGGCCTGCTGCGAGAAGTCGGGGTGGAGAACCTGTCGACCTTTTCCATCGGTTTTCAGGATGCCGGCGGCGAGCGTGGCGATGAATTCCAGTATTCCGATCTGATCGCCAAGCACTACGGCACTCAACATCATCAATTGCGCATCGACGAAAAAGAGATCATCGAGCAACTGCCCGCTGCGTTCCGTGCGATGAGCGAGCCGATGGTCAGCCACGACTGCATCGCCTTCTACCTGCTGTCGCGCGAAGTGGCCAAGCACTGCAAAGTGGTGCAAAGCGGCCAGGGCGCCGACGAACTGTTCGCTGGTTATCACTGGTATCCGCAAGTCGACGGTGCGGCCGATCCGTACGCGGCCTATCGCGCGGCGTTCTTCGACCGCAGCTACGACGACTACGCCGCCACCGTGCAGCCGAAATGGTTGACCGCGAATGACGCCGCTGGCGACTTCGTGAAAGAGCATTTTGCCCAGCCTGGTGCCGATGCCGCGGTCGATAAAGCCCTGCGTCTGGACAGCACGGTGATGCTGGTGGATGACCCGGTCAAACGTGTCGACAACATGACCATGGCCTGGGGCCTGGAGGCTCGCACGCCGTTTCTCGACTATCGCCTGGTGGAACTCTCGGCGCGGATTCCCGGCCAGTTCAAGCTGCCGGACGGCGGCAAACAGGTACTCAAAGAAGCTGCACGTCTGGTGATTCCAAGCGAAGTGATCGACCGCAAGAAAGGCTATTTCCCGGTGCCAGGCCTCAAGCACTTGCAAGGCGACACTCTGAACTGGGTGCGTGAACTGCTGCTGGATCCGAGCCAGGATCGTGGCCTGTTCAACCCGGCCATGCTCGACAAATTGCTGACTGATCCGCAAGGCCAACTGACGCCATTGCGCGGCTCGAAACTGTGGCAACTGGCGGCCCTGAACCTGTGGCTCAGTGAACAAGGAATCTGATTGATGAAACCTCACGCCACAGCGATCAATCAGCGCCTGTTACGCGGTCAGACACCGTCGTATGAACGCTTGCAGGCGCGTCTGGCCGAAGACGGCAGCGAACTCGGCGCCGACCCCATTGCCGTGCATTGCGGCTGGGGCCGGTTGCTGATCGGTCACACCTTTCCTGACCCGGCGACCCTGGCGCAGGAACTGCTCAACGAACAGCCCGGCGAACGCGATATCGCCCTGTACGTCGCCGCACCGCAGCAGATTCTCGGGCTGGAACCGACGCAACTGTTTCTCGACCCATCCGATACTCTGCGCCTGTGGTTCAGCGATTACCGCCAGGCCACCCGCGTGTTTCGCGGCTTCCGCATTCGCCGCGCGCAAAGCGAAGCGGACTGGCAAGCGATCAATCTGCTGTATCAGGCACGCGGCATGTTGCCGATCGATGCCACGCGCCTGACCCCGCATCATCAGGGCGGCCCGGTGTACTGGCTGGCCGAAGATGAAGACAGTGGCGCGGTAATCGGCAGCGTCATGGGCCTCAATCACCAGAAAGCCTTCAACGATCCGGAACATGGCAGCAGCCTGTGGTGCCTGGCGGTGGATCCGCAATGCTCGCGGCCCGGTGTCGGTGAAGTGCTGGTGCGGCATTTGATCGAGCACTTCATGAGTCGCGGCCTGAGTTATCTGGATCTGTCGGTGCTGCATGACAACCGTCAGGCCAAAAATCTTTACGCCAAGCTCGGTTTTCGCAACCTCTCGACCTTCGCCATCAAGCGCAAGAACGGCATCAATCAGACGCTGTTCCTCGGGCCCGGGCCGGAAGCCAACTTCAACCCTTATGCGCGGATCATCGTCGAGGAAGCGCACCGGCGCGGCATCGACGTGCAGGTGGACGATGCCGAAGCCGGGCTGTTCACCCTCAGCCATGGCGGGCGCCGGGTACGTTGCCGCGAATCGTTGAGCGACCTGACCAGCGCGATCAGCATGAGTCTGTGTCAGGACAAAAGCCTGACCCACAAAGTGTTGAAAGGCGCCGGCCTGAAGCTGCCTTCGCAGCAACTGGCGGGCAACGCCGACGACAACCTGGCGTTTCTTGACGAGCATCAGCGTGTGGTGGTCAAGCCGCTCGACGGTGAACAAGGCCAGGGCGTGGCGGTGGATCTGCAGAGCATCGAAGAGGTGCAGCAGGCCATCGAAGCCGCCAAGCGTTTCGACAGCCGCGTACTGCTGGAAAGCTTCCACGAAGGCCTCGACCTGCGGATTCTGGTGATCGGTTTTGAAGTGGTGGCGGCAGCGATTCGTCGTCCCGCCGAGGTGGTCGGTGACGGCCATCATTCGATCGGTGCATTGATCGAGGCGCAGAGCCGGCGTCGGCAAGCCGCTACCAGTGGCGAGAGCAAGATCCCGCTGGATCACGAAACCCAACGCACCCTGCACGCGGCCGGGTATGACTACAGCAGCATCCTGCCGGCGGGCGAGCACCTGTTCGTCCGTCGCACGGCCAATCTGCACACCGGTGGCACGCTGGAGGATGTCACGGCAATTCTGCACCCGACGCTGGTCGATGCCGCCGTCCGTGCGGCGCGAGCGCTGGACATTCCGATGGTCGGCCTCGACCTGATGGTGCCGGCGGCGGATCAACCGGAGTACGTGTTTATCGAAGCCAACGAACGCGCGGGGCTGGCCAATCATGAGCCGCAGCCGACGGCGGAGCGCTTTGTCGATTTGTTGTTTCCGCACAGTCAGCCGGCTGTTTCTTGATTCCGAGGTGTCAGGACTGACGCCTTCGCGAGCAAGCCCGCTCCCACAGGTTGAACGCATTCCAAATGTGGGAGCGGGCTTGCT